>SXHE01000911.1 GCA_005773755.1 Planctomycetia bacterium | reverse complement strand
GTCAGTCCGCCGGTAGGGTTAATCTACCGGCGGGCTGACGCCGCGCCGCTCGCAATTTCCAACCACGACACTACTTGATCCGCAGCGTGACCGTTTCCTTGTCCTTGATGATGCTCTTAGTGGCCGGCGCGCCGGACTGGAGCAGTTGGTAGGTGAAGTCGCCGGCCGGCACTTCCACGTCGAGCTTCGAGTTCGGCGCGACGCGGTAGGTCGTCTTGTTGTCGTTGATCAGCATCGTGATCTCGACCGGGTACTCGTTCACGATCCGCACGATGCCCTTCGGCTTCGCCTCGGGCAGGATCGCCGGCTTAAGCGCGGTCTGGGTCTTGACCGCGGCCAGTTCCTTCTCCAGTGCCGCGATCTTGTCCTTGAGCGCCTTCACGTCGGCCACGGTGCCGGGTTCGTTCGGGTTCGCGGGCAGGCCGAGTTCGTCCTTCTTGCCGGTCAGCAGTTCGGTCAGCTTCTTGACCTGCTTTTCCAGGTCTTCGATCTTCTTGTTGGACGCTTCGAGGTCCTTCTTGAGCTTCTCCAGGTCGGACTTGTCGTCGGCGCGCACGGTGCCGGGAACAGGGATCAGCATCCCCGGCGGCGGGACCGGGGGCATGGCTTTCGCTTGCTCGGCGGCGAGCAGCGCCCCGCCCAGGAACGCGAATGCGGCTGTGGTGCTGACGTGCAACATGGTGTCGTCTCGTGGGTGCGGAACTCGTGGGTGCGGCGTCGGGATCGGGAAGACGAACTTGTCGGTCATCCCGAACGGCGACTCCGGCGGCTTCGCCCGGTCGACGGGCGTGCCGGGCACCTCGCGCCCCGTCCCGCCGCCGGGCGGCATGATCGGTGCGATCGGTGCGACCGGCGAAACCGGCGGCACGGTCGGATTGAGCGTAATCCCCGGAATGATCGGCTTCAAGTCCGAATCCGGCTTCGTGGGCAGCATCGGCTGTACCGGATCGGCAGGTTTTACCGGTAGTAGCGGTGGGGTAAGCTCCGTGGGCTGGGGGAGCACGGGAAGCGCGGGCACGCCCGGCAGCGCCTTGGGAGGTTCCGCAGTGCCCGTCGGCAGGGGCGGAAGCGCGGGCAGCAGCGGCGCGCCGACCGGCGGCTTCGGGTCGGCCGACTTCGGCGGCGCGGGGATCATCGGCACTTCGATGGCCGGCACGGTCGGAATCTGCGGCAGCGCCGTCGGGCTGGTGCCGAGGTTCCCGATGTCCGGGATGCGCGGCCCGCCGGCGGCTTCGATGGGCGGAATCGTCGGCAGCGCGACCGGTGCGGCCGGATCGGGTAGCGTCGCGCTGGCCTGGGTGACGTACCCGGTCGAGGGCGCGGCGGCCCGGTGTTCGGCGATTGTCGGCGCGGCCGGGGCCGTGGCGTTCGACCGCGTCCACGCGACATCGGCGCTGGGCAGTTTCTCCGGCTGCGGGCTTGCCCCGAAGGCGAACCACGCGCCGGCGATCACGCCGCCGCCGACCGCGGTTACCGCCACCCCGCGCCACCACCGCTTGCTTCCCGTCGTCATCGGGCGTCCCTCGCTGGCGCACGACCCGGCGGGTCGAGCGCTGAACGTGTGTTGGAAATCGTCCTGACTGTTGCAGCGCGGCGCGCTCAGCGCTCCTCGTACATCGCGATGCGGTTGACCGGCGCGCCGCCGAACGGGTCCCAGTCGCGCTCGAGCGGCTTGTACTCCATCTCGTAGGCGTCTTCGCCGCTGTCCTCGTAGTACCCGCGCAGCACCTTCGCCGCGCTGAACCGGTGGGCGCGGAAGAACATCTGGGCCTGGGTGTTCCCCTCGCGCACGGCCAGCGTGACCTTCTGCCGCCGGTGGCTGCACATCTTGTAGATGAGTTTGGAGGCCAGCAGCCCGCCGATCCCGGTGCGGCGCACCCCCGGATGAACGGCGAAGTTCAGCAGGTGCAGCCGGGTGCGGTGCAGTTCGTACACCATGAACCCGAGGATCGTGTGCCCGCGCTCGACCACCATGCCGATGCAGTTCCGCTGGCGCAGGCACCGGAGGAAGTCGTCCTCGGTCCACGAGTACTCGAAGCTCGCCAGCTCGATGCCCATGATGTCCGGCATGTCCCGCCGGATCATCCACCGGATGTGGAGCGCCGTCGCGTCCGCGACACTCCGACTCCACCGCGTTGCACGTCCAATGCTCATGAACGGACTCCTCCCCCGGACGCGCCCGGCGTTTCCCCCCGCCGGGCGCGACACATGAAGCCGTCGGAACGAATGATGGTTGCCACCGGCACCGCACTCCGCCCCCGCGGAGCGCGTCGCCTTCAGTCATCCGCATTCTGTAGCCGGGGTCAGTGACCCCGGAGCCGAACCTCTCGTTACTACCGGCGGGCTGACGCCGCGCCACTCGCTGAAAACCATCGCCTGACAGAACACCCCCGGCCTTGGGGCCGGGGTTCGCCTTCGTGATTACTGCTTGTAGAAGCTGGTGCTCTCTTCCTTCACAACCGGCGTGCGGACCTGGTCGCAGGTCAGTTGCACGCGGATCCGCTGGTCGCCGGCGGCGTTCCCGCGAACCCGGACGGTGTAGACCACCTCGCCCTTGACCGCGAGGTTCGGGATCGCGTCGAACACCAGCGTCTGGCCCTGCGCGGTCACCTTCGTCGGGCCGTTGGCCCCACTGTAGGTCGTGTCCGTCGCCAGCGCCGCCATCAGTTGCACGTTGGTGCAGGCCCCGGTGCCCTGGTTGGTCACGCGGATCTCGTACACCGCGTCCTTGCCGACCTCGACCGGGTTCTCAAGGCCCTTCACGTCGAACCGGACCGCGGCGACGCCCTCGGACTTGATCGCGGTCTCGGCCTTCGCTTCGAGCACGCGGCCCGCGGGCTTCGCACCGACGCCCGCTTGCGCGACCGGTTGTTCCGGCACCGAGTGTGCCACGGTCCGCAGCACCACGTCGCCCGCAGCGGTCGCCCGCAACTTCACCGCGACCGACTTCGTGCCGCCGGCGGGCAGGCCCGGCAGTTTCCAGCTCACCGCGCGGTGGGTCGTGCTGAACGCCCCGGCGTCGCTGGCCTGCACGTAGTCGAACCCGTCCGGTAGCACCGCGTGCAGCGTGATCGAGTCGGTCGCCGCAGTGCCGGGGTTCGAGAGGGTGATCTCGTAGGTCGGCTCGGCGCGAACGAGGCACTTCGCCGGCCCGGTCTGCGATACCTGGAGCACCGGTTCGACCACGTTCACGCTGGACTTCGCGGTCGCGTCCTGGCTCCCCTCCGCGGTCACAGTGATCTGGCACCACTGCAACCCGGCCTTCGCCGCGCCCAACGACAGGTCCACGTTGCGCGTCTCGCCCGCCGCGAGGTTCGCGAGCTTGGTTTCGAGTTTCACGCCCTGCTGGTGGTACAGCCCGTCGGACAGCAGCGCCTGGAGCACCATGTTCTGCGCCGGGCCGGTGCCGCTGTTCGTCACCTTGATGCGGAACATGGCCTCGTCGCCGGCGCGGGCCACTTCCGGGCCGGCCACGGTGACGGCGACGCGGGGCCGCGTGACCTTCGTTCGCGCTTCGACGGTCGCACTGTATGTGACGGTGGCGCGGCTCCGCAGCTCGCCCTCTTCGGTCGGGCGCACACGGACCGCGATCCGCTTCTCGGCGTTGCCGTCCAGCGCGCCGATGCCCCACACGAGCTTGTCGCCGTTCAGTTCGCCCGGCGGGTCGCTGCCGACGTAGCGGGAACCGGTGGGGATCTCGTCTTCGATGCGGACGTTCTGCACGGCCACGTTGCCCGTGTTGCTGATCACCAGTTCGTAGCGGCACTCGGCCCCGAACACGACCGTCGCCGGGCAGATCGCTTCGACGGTCACACCCTGGACCACCTTCGTCGGCAGCGCGGCCCCGCCGACGACCGGCGCGGTGCGCTCAGGAACGAACGGGGCCGGCGGCGCGGGCGGCACGAAACCGCCACCGGCGGGCGGCGGAACCGGGAACGGGTTCGGCGGGATCACGGGCGTCGTGGGCAGCGGCGGCACGCCCACGCCCGGAGCCGGGAACGACGGCGGCGGAACCGGCACAGCGGGCGCGGCCGGGAACTTGTTGTCGTTCCCTTCGACGCTGACGCTCGGCGGCGGCAGCACCGCGCCCGGCGGCTTGATGCCCAGGTCCATGCTGGGCGGCGGAATGTCGAACCCGCCGGCCGGCTTCAGCGGCCCACCGGCCGTGCCCGGTTGCGACGGTCGCGGACGAACGGCCCCCGGCGCGGAGACGGGCGGGTAGCTCGCTGTCTGCTTGCCACCCGTCGGGGGCGGCAGGTAGCTCCCACCCGCGGGCCGAGCGGGGCCGGGCGTCGGGGTCCACTCACCATACGGGCGCACGGTGGTGTTGGGCTGCGTGCCACCGGTGGGCGCGGCTTTGGAAGGCGGCAGGTAGCCGCCCGGTTGGGCCATCACCGTGCCGAGCACAGCCAGCCCGATCGCGGCAACGCCCGCGACCAGCACAATCGGTCGTTTACGCACGGCGCACTCCCCCAGCAACAGGTCGAAAGTTCCCCTGACCGGTCACGGCTCCCCAGCCGCGCTCGATCACCCCGTAAGGTCTTCCGCCTTCTGTAGCCGGGGTCTGTGACCCCGGTGCCGCACAACTCGCGTAGCCCCGGCCTCGCAGAGGCCGGCTACAGAAGAAGCTCTCACCCACCCGGAGGCGGGTACTTGATCGCGTTCTTCACCATCTTGGCCGCAATCGCGTCCGAGAGGTCGATCCCGGTGTGGTCACTCAACAGCAGAACGATGTTCGCGATGTCGGCCAGTTCGTCGGCCATCGCTTCGCGGAGCGCCGCGTCCCGGGTCGCCGCGACGGACTCGTCCGCGGTGAGCCAGCGGAGGATGTCGCACAGCTCGCCCACTTCGCTCGCGAGGGCCATCGCGAGGTTCTTGGGCGTGTGGTACGGCTCCCACCCGCGGGCGGACGCGAACCGGCGGATGCCGTCCTTCAGCGCCCCAACCGGCGTGCTCGCATCGGCCATTCCAATTCGATCCGTTGTTCGTCGCGCACGGCTGCCGGAACGTTTCCCCCGTCGGCAATCCGCCCGCGAGTCCGCGACGTATAGCCCGGCCCGAAAGTGTGTCAACGGGAGATGAACGAAAAGTGACGGTCGGAGAACCCTTACGGCCGACGCGGAACAACCCCACTTCCCGCTGTTCCGCTGTTTACCACCGCCCTCCCGTGGGCTATACTTCACTTTTAGCACCGGTCACGATCCGGCAGCGCCTACAAGAGATTCCGGCGTGAAGGCGATCATCAGCGACATCCACGGCAACATGGAAGCGCTCCAGGCCGTGCTTGCGGACATCAAATCGCAGGGCATTCGCGAGGTGTACTGCCTCGGCGACGTGGTCGGTTACGGACCCAACCCGCGCGAGTGCATCGACCTCGTTATGGAGAGCAAGCTGGTCTTGCTCGGCAACCACGACCAGGGCGCGATGTTCGACCCGGACGGGTTCAACCAGTCCGCGGAGCGGGCGATCTTCTGGACCCGCGGGCAGCTCGAATCGCCGGCCGAACCGCGGCCCAGCCGCGAGAAGCGGTGGGAGTTCCTCTCAGAGCGGCCCCGCAGCCACCGCGAGAACGGCTACCTGTTCGTTCACGGCAGCGCCCGCAATCCGCTCAACGAGTACGTGTTCCCCGAAGACGTGTACAACCAGCGCAAGATGGAGCGCATCTTCGCCCTCGTCGAACGGTACTGCTTCCAGGGCCACACCCACGTCCCCGGCATCTTCACCGAGAACATGCAGTTCCTCAGCCCGGAAGAGGTCGAGTTTGCCTACAAGCTGGACGGCCGCAAGACGCTGTGCAACGTCGGCAGCGTGGGCCAGCCGCGCGACGGCAACTGGCGGGCGTGCTACGTCGTGCTCGACAACGACACGATCCGGTTCAAGCGGGTCGAGTACGACTGGCAGAAGACCCGCGACAAGATTTACGACATCCCCGATCTGGACAACTTCCTCGGCGACCGCCTCGGCGAGGGGCGCTAAAGCTCCGGCCGTTTCCAACGAATGACCTGTCGGCCCACGAACCGCAGTTCGTGGGCCGTGCCGTTTCGTAACATACCTCTTGTCTCGCACCCCCAGCGCCGCAGTCTCACTCATGCGCAAGAACGCTTTCAACATCACGATCTTCGTGTTCCTGGCCGGGGCCATGTTCTTCATGTGGCAACAGGCCGAGAAGAACATGCCCAAGAAGGCCAAGAAGGACGAGGACAAAACGGAGGTCGTGGACGACCAGAAGAAGAAAGACGAACAGGCCAAGAAGGACGCCCAGCAGCCGGACGCGCCGAAGGTCGAGCCGAAGATCGGGCCACCGCGCGAGAGGCCGAAGCCCACACTCATCCCGATGGGCGACGCGACCTTCTACAACCAGGTGCTGCTGACCACGGCCGGCGGCGGCGTGCAGCAGGTGGTGCTGCCCCAGTTCGGGCAGGCCGACCGGCTGGGCCGCGAGGTCAAACTGAGGGACGCCGATGGCAACCCGACGAAGGCCGCGCTGCCGCTGTACCTGATCCCCGGTGTGGTGCAGGCCCGCGGCAAGTTCCTGCGCGAGGACTACCAGACCCCGAAGCTGGGGCCGGGCAAGGTGACTGACACGTCGGAACTGGCCGACCCGTCCTACGCGCTGTTCCACTACCCCACGCCGGAAGACTCGCGCCCGGACCCGCTGATGGGCGAGGAGGAGTGGACGCCGGCCGACGGCTACCGCGACCCCGCCGGCGCGCCGAAGGCGAAGGTGCTGCCGACCGGTGAGCACGAGATGGCCTTCGAGTTCGCGCTCCCGGCCCCGTACTACTACACGATCCGCAAGACCTACACGCTCGCGCCGAAGGAGTACCACATCGGGTTGAAGGTGGCGATCACCAAGCGCGCCGACCCCGGTTCGAAGAAGGGCAAGGGGCAGGAGCTGCGGCTCCAGCTCTCCGGCCCGCGCGGGCTGCCGGTCGACGGCGAGTGGTCCGCGACCAAGTACCGCGAGGCCATCGTCGGCTGGACGGAGCCGAAAGGTGCCGCGCGGCGGCGGGTCGAGGACGGCGCGAGCGTCGGCAACAAGCGCGGCGGCGAGGTCACCCCGCGCAACGACAACACGTTCCGCTACATGGTGGTCGCGACCCAGTTCTTCGCCTCCGGGGTCGCCATCGACGACCGGGCCGACGACTCGCTCGAAAAGGGCGTGCGGCACCCGTGGGCCTACGTCCGCGCGACCACCGAGTTGCCGTTCGACGTGAAGCAGAACGCGAACGTCCCCTACTTCGACGACCTGACCGTGCGGGCCGCGAGCGAGGTCATCGACCTCGACCCGGGCAAATCGATCACCCACAGCTACCTGATCTACAACGGCCCGTCCAAGCCGCGGTTGCTCAAACTCATGACCGGCGACCGGGCCGTCGACCCGGCCCTCGTGGACCGCTACTCCGATGCCCTGTACCTGCGCACCGTCGTCGACTTCCGCTCGGACACCTGGATCGGCCGGTTCGCCAGTTGGATCTACTGGACCGAAGTTGTCATCGTGTTCACCAACCTGATGCACTGGCTGCTCGCGGTGATCCACTCGGTCATCCCGAACTGGGCGTTCAGCATCATCGTGCTCACGGTCATGGTCCGGCTCATGCTGTTCTACCCGAGCCGCAAGCAGACCGCGATGAGCATGAAGATGATGGAGCTTCAGAAGCAGCTCCAGCCGGAGTTCGTGAAGTTGCAGGAGAAGTACAAGGACGACATGGGCACCTACAACCGCGAGAAGATGCGGCTGATGATGGCCCGCGGCATCAACCCCATGGCCCCGCTCGGCGGGTGCTTCCTGCTGCTCGCGCAGATGCCCATTATGATGGGCCTGTACTTCTGCTTGCAGGAGAGTGTGTTCTTCCGGCTCGAATCGTTCCTGTGGATCGACAACTTGGCCGCGCCGGACATGCTGATCTGGTGGAGCGAGAAGATCCCCTACCTCAGCACACCGGAAGACGTGGGGAGCTTCCTGTACCTGGGGCCGTTCTTCAACCTGCTGCCGGTGCTGGCGGTCGGGCTGATGATGTACCAACAGGCGAAGATGATGCCGCCCTCGACCGACCCGCAAGCCGAGCAGCAGCGGATG
>SXHE01000910.1 GCA_005773755.1 Planctomycetia bacterium | reverse complement strand
TCCGCGGTGGCAAAGCTCGTCGGGGCCGGCGACAGCGGCCTGCCGCCGTACATCTGGGTGAAGCCGATGAACGGCGGCTTCATCTACAAGGACGCCGGGTTCCTCGGCCCGAAGTTCGGCGCGCTCGCGCTCGGCGACGGTAAGCCGCCGGAGAACCTGCTCCGCCCCAAAGACATCAGCATCGAAGACGACGACGAGCGCAACGACCTGCGCAAGCTGCTCGACAAGAACTACGCCAAAGACCGCCGCTCCGAACTGCCCGAAGCGAACAGCTACGCCTACGAGATGGCCGCGCAGCTCCAGAAGAAGATCGAGCTGTTCGACCTCTCGAAGCTGCCGCAGAAGGATCAGGACCGGTACGGCTCGCACGACCTCGGCCGGCACCTGCTGCTCGCGCGGCGGTTGCTCGAAGCCGGCGTCACGTTCGTGAAGGTTACGAGCTACGGCTGGGACACGCACGGCGACCACTTCAACGGGGCCGCGAGCCTGCACCCGAAGTTCGACAAGCCGTTCGCGGCGATGATCGAAGACCTCGCCGACCGCGGGATGCTCGACAACGTGCTGGTGATCGCGTGCGCCGAGTTCGGCCGCACCCCGCGCATCAACGGGCACATCGGTCGCGACCACTGGCCCGAAGCGTGGAGCGTGGCGATGGCCGGCCGCGGGATCAAGAAGGGTGGCGTGGTCGCGGGCAAAACCAACGCCACCGGCACGGAAGTGCCGCACGACCCAGTGGACGTCGGTGGACTGTTCCACACCTGGTTCCGCGCGCTCGGCGTGAACCCCGAAGAGACGAATTACCGCAACGCCGGCCAACCGCTGCCGATCGCGCACGAAGACATGAAGCCGGTGAAAGAGGTGTTGGCGTGAACAA
Source organism: Planctomycetia bacterium (assembly GCA_005773755.1). Taxonomy (GTDB): domain Bacteria; phylum Planctomycetota; class Planctomycetia; order Gemmatales; family Gemmataceae; genus Gemmata. The sequence goes on along the minus strand of SXHE01000910.1, from coordinate 4,373 downwards.
CATGCAACCCAAAGCAACCAACGCGCCGAAAGAACTGGGCAAGCCGCTGACGCCCGCGACGCAGGTCACGCGCGTCCGGTTCTCGCCCGACGGCAAGATGCTCGTCGCGGCGTGCTTCGACGGCAAGGTGCGCCGGTGGGACGTGAGCGGCAAAGAGCCGGCCGAACTGTCCGTGCTCGGCGACCACAACGGCTGGGTCACGGGCATCGCGTTCGGCGCGAAGTTGCTGTTCAGCGCGGATAGCTGGGGCCGGCTCAGCGCGTGGGACGGCGCGAAGCGCGTCTGGACCGTCGAGGCCGCGCACGACGGCTGGCTACGCGCGCTCGCCGTGAGCGCCGACGGAAAACAGCTCGTCACCTGCGGCAAGGACGGGGCCGTTCGCTTCTGGGTGCCGGAAACGGGCAAGAAGCTCCACGAGTTCGACGCGAAGGCCGACCTGCTCTCGGTGTGCTTCACGGCCGACGGAAAGCCGTTCGTGGGCGACCTGTTCGGCAAGGTCCGCGAGTTCGGGATCGCTTACGGCAACGGGCTGCGCATCTTCGAGGCGAAGGAACTGCACAAGCTCGACCGCATTCAGGACGTGGGTGGGGTGAAGTGCCTCGCGCTCGCGACCGACGGCAAGACGCTATTCGCAGGCGGAGCGGAGCCGAAGACCGGCGGGTTCGTCGAATGCACTCCGCTGCTGATCGCGTTCGACCTCGCGACCGGCAAGCGTACGTCGCAGTGGAAGGGCGCGGCCCCGGCCGAAGGGTACGTTACCGACCTCGCGCCGCGCGCCGACGGAACCGTGATCTTCACGACCAGCGGCCAGCCGGGGCAGGGCAAGTTCCACATCTGGAAGCCGGGCGATGAGAAGCCGCTGTTCAGCGGTGGCAAGCACCCGAACTGCCACAGCGTCGCGCTGCACCCAGACGGCGACAAGATCGCCGTGAGCGCGACCAACGCCAACAGCAGCGGCAACGGCCGCGTAAAGGGCACCGGCGGCGAGTACCCCGCCAACAGCTCGCCCATTCAGATGTGGAGTTTGCCAAAGGAGTAGTTGCCCTTATCCCAGCAAGTATGCCCAGAAGTTAGTTTCCTCGGCCAGCACTGCGTTTTGCAGCGCCGTGGCGATTGCAGTTCGGTATCCGGCGACGTCCGTCACGTCGAAGACTCGGCACGAGTTGATGTCGTTGCCACCAATGGCTACGACGCGCACTCCTCCAAACTCACTGCGCGGTATCAAGAGCAAGGGTAATCCCGTTCTTGCCGGAGTCGGGCTGAGTGAGCCGAAGTTCATTCGTGGTTCGCAGTGCGCTCCGGCCGCGACCGCGCGCTCGGCGCTCGAAACGCGCGGGAGGTGTCCCTCCAAATGAAAACGGTGTGCGCCGCCCCGAGCACCGCGAGCGGCACGAATCGAATCCCAAATCGTTGTGTACCGCGCGACTTCGGCGATCACTTCGTTTGTCGTGGTGAGCGGCTTCCGCTGAATCACTTCAAGGAACGGTTCGCGCCGTTCGACTTGGAATAAGACCGATGGCTGGGTTTCAATGATCTGTCCAGAGATCGCGACCGACGCCTTGAGTGCATCGCGAAATGCGTGGCAACTATCGGTTGTCATGCGCTCAGTCACGGCACGGAACTGCCCTTCGTTCAGCAGGAAAAGCAGTTCGTCGCCGGGCGAGGCTTTATCAAGGGCTTGGTCGAAGAAGCCGTCGTAGGGATCGAGAACCGGCCGGGTGCCGACACTGAAGTCCGCACCTTCGCTGCCGGTAACGCGGTAGTGGCTGAAAACCAGTGCGCTCACGACTTGCACTCACCGGGCTTGGACTGTGCAGATTAGTCGGCGGCTTCCGTCACCACCAGCCGCACGCTCAGAACGCAGTCCTTCACCTTCGTGCGGTATTCGGTCATGTGCGCGGTCGCGCTGTGCGCGTACAGCGCCTCAACGCTCGCCCACTTCTCGATCACCACCACGACATCGGGCCGCGGGCCGTCCTGAACGGCAACTGTGGTTGGTACGTCGATGGTGGCTTGGTACTCGATGCAGCCGTCTTCGGCGCGGACGTGCGGCGTCACCCAGCGGAACGCTTCGAGCACCTGCTCGCGGGTGCCGGGCTTCGCGGTGATCGTGGCGATGACGTGAATCATGTGGCTCCTTTATTCCTCATCGAACAGTGTAGGCGTTCGGGCCGGCAGCGTCGGGTCGGCAATCGGCACGATCAAATCCGGGCCGTCGTTGGCGACGGCGTTCACGCGCGTGCTGACCGGCCAGCACGCCATGCGCGCGGCCGGGTACGGTTCGAGAAGCGGGAGCAGTTTCGCCGGCTGCTTGTCGGTCGGGTCGAGCCACGCGGCGAAGTGTTCGGCACCAACAACGACGGGCATGCGCGGGTCCATCGGCATGACCAGCTCGTTCGAGGGCATCGTCAGCACCGAGACCGTTTCGACCGGTCCCGCGGGGCCGTGCCACGAGTCCCAGATCGCCGCGCACGCGAAGACGCCGCCCCCGGCCGGGCGAAACAGGTACGGCTGCTTCCGCGGCTTGCCGGGCATCCAGCCGTAGAACCCGTTCGCGGGGACGAGGCACCGGCGCGAACGGAAGGCGTCGCGGAACGACGGCTTCTCGGCCACCGTCTCGGAGCGCGCGTTCACAAAGCCCTCGTGCGCCGGGTCCGAGTTCCAGTGCGGGATCAGCCCCCAGCGCATGTTCACAAGCTCGCGCGTACCGTTTGATACGCGCACCACGGGCACGTCTTGCGAAGGCGCGACGTTGTACCGCGGCTTCAGCGGGCCGACGGCGGACAGGCCGAACAGGTCGGCGAGTTCCGAGGCGGTCGCGGTGATGACGAGACGCGCGGGCATGGCGATGTCGTAGTGACGGCCCGACCACGGAGCCACACGTTGTTGCGGTTGCACGAGATCGGTGCCGGACAACCACTACAACATCGCGAGCTACTCTCACCCGGCGCAGGATGTTCGGGCACAATCGACGCCCGTGTACGTTCCTATTCCCAGGCCGTGTGGACAGTAGCAGCAATCGACCGGTAGTTTAGCGCCTCCTTTGGAGGTGCGCGGTGGTTCAGTGTCACACGCTCTCGGACGCCGACTGGGATCGGATCAAGGTGTTGCTCCCGACCCACGGCCCGGCGGGTGACCGCCGGTTGTTTGTCGCTCCTGCGGGTCGCCACCCGGTACGAGAAGACCGCCCGAAACTACTTGGTGTGCGTGCAAGTAGCCGCCGCTATGATCCTGTTGCAAGGACCGTACTGTCCACACGGCCCAGTCTTCTAACCTTCCAATCTGGAGTTACCATGCTCCGCCTGCTTCTTGGCCTGTCTCTCGCACTCACGCTCACACTCGCACTTCAAGCGGCCGATGAGCCGGACCGCCCGGCGCTGCGCAAGAAGATGGAACGCGCCATGGGGCCGGTGCCCGCGGCCGACCGAAAGGTGCCGCTCGATCCGAAGTTCGTGGGCGAAGCGGAGAAGCTCGACGGCTACACGCGGCGGAAGGTCACGTTCGCGGTGGAGAAGGGCGATCGCGTTCCGGCGTGGTTGCTGGTCCCCAACACCGCGACCCGCGACGTCAAAGTCCCGGCGATGCTGTGTCTGCATCAGACCATCAACATCGGCAAGGACGAACCGGTCGGCCTGGGCAAGCAGGACAGCAAGGCTCAGGCGCTCCATCTGGTGAAGCGCGGGTACGTGTGCCTCGCCCCGGACTACCCCAGCTTCGGCGAGTACCCCTACGACTTCCAGGCGGCGTTCAAGCGCGGCGACTATGCCTCTGGCACGATGAAAGCGATCTGGAACAACATGCGCGCGGTCGATTACCTCCAGTCGCTGCCCGAAGTGGACGGCGCCCGGATCGGCGTGATCGGCCACTCGCTCGGCGGGCACAACTCGATGTACACCGCGGCGTTCGACGAGCGGCTGAAAGTGGTCGTGTCGAGCTGCGGGTTCTGTAGCTTCGAGAAGTACTACAAGGGGAACCTGAAAGGCTGGACGAGCGACCGGTACATGCCGCGGATCGCGAGCGAGTTCAACAACGACCCGAAGAAGATGCCGTTCGACTTTTCCGACGTGGTCATCAGCTTCGCCCCGCGCGCGTTCCTGGCGGTCGCGCCGGAGAAGGACAGCAACTTCGAGGTGAGCGGCGTGCGGGACGTGATCGCGGCGGCCGAGCCGACCTACAAGAAGCTGAACGCGGCGGACAAGCTGAAGGCGATTTACCCGGACGCCGGGCACGACTTCCCGGCCGACGCCCGCAAGACCGCCTACGAGTTCATCGACAAGCAGTTGAAGAAGTGAGGAGCGCCGCTCGCTAACACCCATCATTTCGACAGAGCACAGCGGAGCCACTGGCCCCGCGCTACTTGCCTTCCTTCGAAC
>SXHE01000909.1 GCA_005773755.1 Planctomycetia bacterium | reverse complement strand
GCGTGAACGCCTCACGGCTACGAAGCCCGGCGTGGATCGCACGCTGCTCGGAGTCCGTCAATGCGCGAACAAACAGGGGTTTCATGAACCATTATTCGCCGCCAACTGACCACTCACAACGAACCGATTGAGACTCCACTAGGTTTGTTCTGCCACACGAGTCGTTCTTGAAATTGTTCCCACGCAACCTTAGGACACGACTTGGCGAAAAGGTCGAGTCCAGCTTTCGCCGCACGGGGACCAATCGCCCAGAGAACTGATTCGACTCGTGGTTGCCAGTACCGGTGCCACTCTGTGAGTAGGTCAATTTCACCATCACGAATGCAGGCGTCGATCACCCCGCCAACAACAAGTTGGCGCTGATGCTCGTAGGGTACTATGCTCTGTTGAAAGCTTCTTAACCTGTTGCGGCCAACAGCATCAGGTTGTGGGTCAGTACGCGGAGGTAGCACTCGCGCATGCGGCTGTCGTCGGAGCGGCCGGCGACGGCGCTGCCGAGCCGGCGCTTGTGCCGGCTGAACGCGCTCTCGACCCGCCACCGCTGACCGTACACTCGCGGGTGCCGGTTCCCCTCGGCCCGCGGGCCGAAGTGCCGGGGCATCTGGGACCGATACTGACCCTTCGGTGGTGCGTTGGTGACGGTCGCCCCGGCGATGAAATGGGAGTGCGTGTCACACGCGATGGTGAGCTTGGGCCACCGGCGCGCGGTGTGTTGGCCCCCGGACCGGGCGACGAAGTAGCGCGAGGCGTGGCGGCTGTCGAGGCCGGTGGCGTCGACCGCGACGGCCGGTTTCTGGGGGATCAGTTCCGACGCGACCGCAGACGTGACGGTGCCGGTGAGGAGGTCCAGGAAGGCCCCCCTTTTAGCAGCCGGGCTTCGGCGTAGCACACGGTCGAGTAGTGCGGCACCTTCTTCAGGCCCAGGTCGTCGCGCAGCTCGGCGCAGTCCGTGAGGAACGCGACCACGCCCCGGTAGTCGGTCTTGAGGAACGTCTTCAGCGCCAGGACGGCGAACAGTTGGTGCTGGGTGTAGTCCTTGCGACTGGTGACTGCCGAGTACGCGGGCAGGGCTTCTTGGGCCACGCGCAGCGCTTCTTGAGCGACCGCGCGTGGCGACTTGGTCATCGGTGTTGGGGTCTTCATGTAACATCGGAGACCGAATCACACCAAAAGGATTCACCAGAGCGTGGCTGTGACCAAGAATTCGGTGGTGTCCGGCGATCATTGCACGAGAGCGAAATCACTTGGGGCACTGCAAGTTCGGGCCACAGAAACGGCTGGAAAAGTGGGTGTGCAATGATCGCCGGACACCACCAAGAAATCGCATTCTTCAAAAATGAATCCTTCTTCGGTTTGTCATTCTCGGATTCGGTGTAGCGCATGATGTTGGCACCCCGCAGTGCCCCGTTCGTCTGGTTGCACACCCGAATTGAGTCGTTCTGACACCTGGTCGCCCTAAACCCCTCGCCTGCCCTCCCCGACTATCGACAGCGGCTTACTCGTCCGACTTCGGGATGAACGGCACGATGTCGTCGTCCTCGTCCTCGTCGCCGCCGGGGGCGGGGGTCGGTGTGTCGCTCAGGACCGCGTTCGCCGGCGCGTTCGGGTCGTTCTCGACCGTCACCATGCGCTCGTGCTCCTTGCCCTCCACCACCAGCACCAGTTTGTACGCACCGGCCTTCGTCAGCCCCAGTTGCAACCGGTGGAACCCGGCCGCGGTCGGGAGCGCGCCGTTGCCCTTCGCCGACTTGCCGACCGCGTCCTGCAACTGGCGCGGCACCTCCTTGCCGTTCAGCTCCATGATGCGCCGGGGCACGTCCTTGCCGTTCACGTCGAGCACCTTCAGCGTGACCTCCTTCGCGCCGCCGACGAGCATGTAGTCGATGATCCCACCGGGCGCGGGGTTGGTGCCGTAGAACTTGCGGATGTCGCGCGAGTACGGGAAGCTGCCCGGCGCGAACTGCCAGCGGGTGATCGCGGACGGCGCGAAGAACGTCGTCGTCTCGCCCAGCACCTTCGGCGTGAGCTGGCGCAGGCTCGCCACGTCCAGCACCCATACGCTCCGGCCGTGCGTCGCGATCACGATCTCGCTCGCGGTGGTCGGCTGTGCGACCTCGTGAACCGCGACCGACGGCAGGTTGTTGTTCAGCCGCGCCCAACTCTCGCCGCGGTTGATCGACACCCAGATGCCGAACTCGGTGCCGCAGTACAACAGGTCCGGGTTCACCGCGTCCTCGCGCAGCACGCGGGTGCTGCCGAACTCCGGCAGGTTCGCGGTGATCGGCGTCCACGTCTGGCCGAAGTCTTCCGTCTTGAACAGGTACGGCTTGTCGTCGTCCGAGCGGTGGGCGTCGAGACACACGTAGCAACGGCCCTCGACCTTGCGGCTCGGCTCGATACTGGCGACGTGCCGCGGGCCGGGCAGTCCGCCCTTCTTCAACCCGTCGAGGGCGTTCGTCCAGTTCTGCCCGCCGTCCTTCGTCACCCACAGGTTGCCGTCGTCGGTGCCGGCCCAGAGCACGTCGGCGTTCTTCGGGCTTTCGGCAATCGCGGTCATGGAGCCGGCCTTCGTGCGGGTCAGTTCCGGGCTGATGGCCTTCAGGTTGTCGCCGCGCGCCACCGAACGGAACAGGTACTGCGCCCCGCAATAGAAGATGTGCGAGTTGTGGTTCGACAGGATGAACGGCGTGTTCCAGTTGAACCGCAGCCGCTCGCCCGGCTTCGCGGGCGTGCCGATGCCCTTCGATTCGCCGGTCTTGAGGTTGAGCCGGCCCATGCCCCCGTTCTGGCTCTCTGCGTACACCCAGTCGGGGTCGTTGGGATCGACGCGACAGACGAACCCGTCGCCGCCGCGGAGGAACTGCCAGTCCTCGTTGCTGGGGCCGGTGCCGCGGAGCGTGCGCGACGGCCCGCCCCAACTGCCGTTGTCCTGAAGCCCGCCGTAGACGTGATACGGTTTCCGGTTGTCCACCGCGACGTGGTAGAACTGACCGAGCGCGAGCACGTTCAGGTGGTCCCAGGTCGCGCCGCGGTCGTAGCTCTGGTAGAACCCGCCGTCGCAACCGAGCAGCATGTGCCGGCCGTCCTTCGGGTCGATCCAGAGGGCGTGGTGGTCCGGGTGAACGGTGTTGGCCCGCGCGCTCTCGAACGACTTGCCGGCGTCCGTGCTCTTCCACAGCACCGTATCGCCGAGCACGTAGAGCACGTTGTCGTCCGTCGGATCGACACGGACGTTGGAGAAGTAGAACGGCCGCGGGTTCACACTGTTCACGCGGGTCCAGGTGTCGCCGTTGTCCTTCGACACGTACACACCGCCGGTCTGGTAGCCGTCCTTCCCCTGATCCCGCTGAACGTTCGCCTGTTGCCCGCCGACGACACCGCTCATCAGGAACGGGCGCGTGGCGTCGGTGTTCTGCCGCCCGCCGCCGCCGCGCACTTCGACCGTTTCCAGCGCGAGCGTAACGTCGAAGCCCTTCTTGTCGCCGTCCTTGAATGCGATCGTGACTTTGTCGCCGGCCTTGCGCGGGTTCTCGGCCTTGAACCCGACGCGCAGTTCACTGCGGAACTCGCGCCAGTTGCTCACAGCTTTGCCGTCCACGGCAACGACCAGCATCCCGGCTTTGACGCCGGCCTTCTCCGCGGCCCCGCCCTTCGGCACCTCCGTGACCTTCGCCTCGTCGTCGTTGCTGGCGATGGTGAAGACGAGGCCACCGGGCGAGAGCGTCTGGAACCCCTTCTTCGGCGGCGGTGCGGCCTTCGCCGGTTGGAACTTCACGCTGACGTTCAGCGTTTCCTTCTCGCGAACGACGGCGAACTTCACGGTGTCGTCCGGCTTCTTCGGGGCCATGAAGTCGAGCAGGTCGTCGAAGCTGGTGATCTTGGTGTCGTCGGCGCGGGTAATGAGGTCGCCGGCCTTGAGGCCGCTTTTGCCGAAGGAACCGTCTTCGAGTACGGTCTTCAGCTTCGCGCCGCCCTTCTCGCTCTCGGCGGTGATGCCCAGATACACCGCGAGCGCCGGGCGGCCCTTGCCGATGCTCTCGGTGTCGATGATGGCGTACACGAGGCCCTTCGTCTTGCGCGAGTAGTCGAGGCCGATGCGCCCGGTCTTCACGCTGGGCAGGCCGGCCGCGGCCTTCTCGCCGGTCAGCTTCTTCCACGAGCGCCCGCCGTTGTCGGTCTTGAACAGCCCGCCGCCGGGTCCGTGCGCGACGATCGGGCCGTACTGGTCCGGGCCGGGCCACGGGCCGGCGAAGAACCCGTCGAACTCGTCGCGCTTACGTTCCCACAGCCCGGCCAGCAGCACGTCCGGGTTCGTCGGGTCCATGCGCAGTTCGATCGCGCCCGTCTTGTCGTCCACGAACAGCACCTTGTCCCAGGTGCGCCCGCCGTCGGTAGTCTTGAACACGCCGCGCTCCGCGCTCGGCCCGTACACGCGCCCGAGCGCCGCCACGTACACCGTGTTCGGGTCTTTCGGGTGGATCACGATCTTGCCGATGCTGAACGACTTCGTCAGCCCGACGTTCTGCCAGTCCTTGCCGCCGTTGGTGGACTTGTACACGCCGTCGCCGTAGGAGACCGAGTTCCGCGGGTTGTTCTCGCCGGTACCGACGTACACCACGTTCGAGTCGCTCGGCGCGACCGCGACGTCGCCAATCGAGATGGTGGCTTGCTTCTCGAAGACGAAGTTGAAGGTGGTGCCGTTGTTGGTGGTCTTGAGCAGCCCGCCGCTGGCGGTGGCGACGTAGTAAGTGGTGGGGTCGCTCTCGACGACCGCGAGGGCGGTGATGCGCCCGCCCATGTTCGCCGGTCCGATGCACCGCCAGTTCATGCGGGCCAGCACGCCATCGGGCACCGCGCCGGCCGCCGGGCCGCCTTGCCCGCCGCGCCGCAGCTCGTCGAGCTTCTTCTTGATTTCGAGGATTTGGCGCTCGACCTCTGAGATTTCCTTCTTGAGGTCTTCGTCCGCGCCCGAGCGCCCGGCGGAGAAGAACAGCGACGCGGCGAGCAGCGCGAGCGCGATGCGGCGACCGGTAATCGGTGCGGGTTTCACGGAACGGCTCTCGTGGGGTGGCGGTACAAGTTCGCTAAAGAGCCGATCTTACGCCAACGGCGCTGCGATTGCCAGTGAGTGCAAGCGCGTGCGGTTTTGGAGCCGCGTTCCCGCGAACACAATCACGAGGGGCGCGGTCGCAGCTCGTCGGGTGGTTTCTTCCCGCGAACCGGGTCACTCGTATTGGAGCGCGTCGGGGATGCGCGTCTGGATCGCGCGCCACGCGGGCACGAGGCCGGCGAGCGTCGCCAGCGTGACTGAGGTGAGCGCGATGCCCAGCGTCGCCTTCCACGGGATCAGCATGTCGAGGTTGAAGCCGGATTCGTCCACGAACATCACCTTCAACACGTACCACTCCATCGGCAGTCCGATCAGGATGCCCAGAACCGTGCCGAACACGCCCATCAGGAACGCTTCCGCAAGCACCGAGCGCAGCACCTGCCCCGGGGTCGCGCCCACCGCGAGCAGCAGCCCCAGTTCGCGCTTGCGCTGGAGCACCGAGATGAGTAGCGCCGTGACCACGCCCAGCGCCGCGACCACGCCCACCAACAACTGCTGCATGTACGCCAGCAGGTACACGCGATTGATGAGTTCCGAGAGGAACTTGCGCAGCGAGTGGCGGTCGGTGAGCACCAGCGCTTTGCGGGCGGTGTAGCGCTCGAGCGCCTCTTCGGTGGCCTCGCGGTGGCCGGGTTTCAGGAACACGTGGCAGATGTCGATGAGGTCGTTGCCGAACAGTTTGGCGTAGCGGGCGCGGTCCATGAAGATGGTGCCGCGGCTCCACGAGTAGTCGCGCACCGCATCGACGATGAGCAGGTCGACCGGTCCTTTCGGGCCGGGCACCTGGATCGTGTCACCCGGCTTCACGCGGTGCCGGGCCAGGAAGTTGTCGCTCACCAGCACCTTGTTCGCGCCGCCGTGGGCCGGGTGCGCGTCGTCCAGTTCGGGGAACTTGGTGAAGTCGATGACGCCGTCGGGCACGCGCCCGCGCGTGGCCCGCGCGTAGGTGGTCACGTCGAGGGCGACGAGGTACACGACGGTGCCGTTGAACTCCGGACGCGTGTACCGGATGCTCATCACGTCTTCGACCCCCGGCAGCGCGCGCAACTCGCGGGCGACCGACGGGGCCATCGGGCTGTTCGAGCTGTTCGCGGTGGTCATGTTGCCGCTGAAGACGAAGTGGTCGGCCTGCACGACCTGCGTGATCCAGGTGACGACCGGCTCCTCGTTGCTGCGGCCCACGCCGGCGGTCTGGAACATGAGCGCGACGCCGGCGGCCAGTGCGCCGATCACGACCCCGGTGCGGCCCGGCGCGCGGGACAGGTTGTCGAACGCGAGCCGGATCGAGAACGGGCACGTGGCGCGCACCAGCGGGCGCAGGGGCGCGGCCAGCAGGCCCACCATGATCGGCGCGGCCAGCAACAGGCCGACGAGGACGGCCATCATGCCGCCGACCCCGCCGACGCGCGCGGGCAGTTCGTGGCGCAGCAGAATGAGGGCCGCCCCGGTGCAGACCAGCGCGACGCACGCCAGCCGGTGCGCGAACCGCCACAGGCCCTTCGCGCCGCCGGCCGAGCGGCGCACGACGTGGGCCGGGTCGTCGTTCGCGGCCTGGATCGCTGGCACCAGCGCCGCGAACACGGCCGTCGCGACGCCGGCCAGCACCGCCAGCGCCGCGTTCCCCCACGAGAGCCGCGTCGGGTTCACGTCGGGATTGAGGAACATCGCCGCCAGTTCGCTGCGGAACTGACTCAGGGTCGCTTCCGCCAGCAAGATACCGAGGGGCACGCCGAGCACCGCGCCGACGAAGCCCAGCACCGCGGCGATGGCCGCGAACAGCGCGATCACCTGCGCGCGGGTCGCGCCGAGGGCGCGCAAGGTGCCGATGTCGGCCCGCCGCTCGGCCACGGTCACGGCCATCGCGTTGTAGACCAGGAACAGCCCGACCACCATCGCGCCGAGCGAGCACATGAGCACGCCGATCTGAAGGCCGGAGACGACCTCCTGCGTGCTGCGGCGCTGCATGTCCGGGGTGCGCACCTCCGCGCGCCGGCCGACGACGTGCGCGGCGGCGGCCATCACCGCGTCGCGGTCCGCGCCCGGTTCCAGGAACAGGTCGATGCGGTCCACCATCGGCGGGCCGGGGCGCAGCACCCCGATCGCGGTGGGCACGCTG
>SXHE01000908.1 GCA_005773755.1 Planctomycetia bacterium | reverse complement strand
CGCGCTGCAACTGGCGAAGGCGCTCGGGGTGCGGGCGCTCATCACGTCGAGCAGCGACGAAAAGCTGGCCCGCGCCGCGGCCCTCGGCGCGGACGCCGGCACGAACTACAAGACGAACCCCGACTGGGAGAAATGGGCGCGGCAGCAGACCGGCGGCGCGGGCGTCGATGTGGTGATCGAGGTCGGCGGCGCGGGCACGCTCGACCGCTCGCTGAAGGCGGTGAAAACGGGCGGACACGTCGCGCTGATCGGCGTACTCGCGGGCGCGGGCACCGTGAACCCGCTCCTTGTGCTAATGAAGGCCGTTCGCTTGCAAGGCGTGTTCGTCGGCTCGCGGGCGATGTTCGAGGCCATGAACGCGGTGCTGACGGCGAAGCAGATCCGTCCGGTGATCGACCGCACCTTCGCGCTCGCGGACGGCGTGGCCGCGTTCCGCCACCTGGAAAGCGGCGCACACTTCGGCAAGGTCGTGGTGACGGTTTCGTAGGTCGCGGTCGAGCGAGGCTTTGCGAGCGAGGCCCGACGGCCAGCAAGCGTACCGCATCTGCGAAGCGGACTCAGACCTTTTTTGACTTATCTGTAGCCGGCCTCACTATGGCCGGACAGAAGGCACGCAAGCGAGATACGCAACGCGCGCTGGCAGTCGGGCCTCGCTCGCAAAGCCTCGCTCGACCGCGACCTACGAAGTCACTTCGCGGGCCATTCTTAACAGCGCCTCTAGTTCGTCGGCGCGTTCGAGGTTGCGCGCGCACAGGTCGTTCACCTCCCAGCGGTCGTCGGGCTTCTCGTACAGCCGCGGCTCGCGCGGCGGGTCGCCGTCGGGGGTGCGCGTCGGCACCAGTAGCGCCCACTCGTGTGTGCGAATGGCGAGTTCCGCCGCGCCGTTCAGTTCCAGCGCGGTGATCGCGAACGCCCGCGCCGATTCTGCTTCGCCGCGCGCCACCGGGAGCAGGTCGAAGCCGCTGCCTTCCGGCGGTGCGCCGAGCAGCGCGCGGATCGTGGCGACCACGTCCGGCGGCTGGGTGAACCCCGGCACGCGCCGGCCGGCGTGCCCCGCGCCCGGCAGCCGCAGCACCAGCGGCAGGTGAACGAGTTCCTCGTGGAGCCACGGGCGGTGCAGGCCGAGTTGCCCGTGTTCGCCGAGCGGGTGGCCGTAGTTCGACGTGACCACCCACGCGGCCGTCCGATCCAGCCCGCGCGCGCGGAGCTGGTCGAACAGCACACCGAGTTCCGCGTCCAGCTTCGTAACGACCGCCGCGAAAGTGCGCTGCAGGTAGTCCCAGGCGTCCAGGTCCGCGCGGTCGAACAACCCGGTCGGCGGGTCGGCCCACGGCGGGACCGGCTCCGCCGCAGTCGCGGGTTCGTCTACTTCCGTCTCGTCCTCCTCAACGACTTCGACGAGCTCTTCCTCCGCGGCCTCTTCGTCCTCGACCTCGTCGTCCAGGTACGCCTCGTCGTCGTCCTCGGTCCGTTCCTCCTCGATCTCGTCGTCCAGGTACGCCTCGAACACGTCCTGTTGCACGTCCCACGGCGGAATCAGGCGATCCGTTTCGATCCAGAGCAAAAAATCGGGCACGGCCGCGAGCCGGTCGAGCAGGGCCGGGAACGCGCGGAGCAGCTCGTCGAGCGGCGAATCGTCGTCGGGCCGCGGCCGGGCGTCGAACACTTCGCCCCAGCCGGCGTAGAACTCATCAGGCGCGTCGGTGTCGGGATGGTTGGCGCGAACGCGGATCGAGAGGCAACCCGCGCCCGGAGCACCTACCCCCCCCGGCACGTCGGCGATGTGCCGGTCGAACACCACGCCCTCGGCCGCGAGCCGATCGAGGTGTGGCGTGCCCACCCAGTCGTTGCCGTACGCGCCCAGCCACCCGGCCGGGCACCCGTTCAGTGCGAAGACGATGACGCGCATGAGTGCCAGAGGCTTTCCGAAGGGTCGGGGTTCGCGACGGGCTATCCGCCGCGCGCGGTGACGATAAGCTATCCCGGTTGCTCACTGTATGGCATGGGAGGTTCGCGTGCTCGGCCCGATCTTCACGCGGGAACTGGTGACCGTGCCGCGCCGTGCGGGGCACTTCGCGGGGCGCACCGCCCTGGTGGGGCTGATCGGCATTCTCGGCGTCACCACCTGGCAGGCCACGGTCGGGTTCTCGCGCGACGCCACGCTCGGCGAGACCGCCGCGTTCGGCGTGCTGCTGTTCCAGATCGTCGTCTTCGTGCAACTCCTGCTCACGCTGTTCTTCGCCACGCTCTCCGCCGCGAGCGCGGTGTCGCAGGAAAAAGACCGGCGCACGTTCGTGCTGCTGCTCCTCACCGACATGCGCGACTACGAGATCGTGCTCGGCAAGCTGATCGGCGCGCTGCTGCCGATCATCATCCAACTGTTCATCGTCGCGCCGGTTCTGTCGATGCTGCTATTGCTCGGCGGCATCGACCCCGAACAGGTGTTCCAGGCGGTGCTGGTGCTGTTCGCGTCGGCAATCGCGGCCGGGTCGCTCGGCGGGTTGATCGCCCTGTGGCGCGAGAAGACCTATCAGGCGCTCGCGCTATCTGTCCTGTTCCTCGTGCTGTACATCTGCCTCACGCAAGCCGTCGCGGTGATCGGGCCGAGCGTCGCCGCGGGCACGGACTGGAACACGGTGCAGGCCTGGCTCGATCCGTTCGTCGCGATGCAGACCGTTCTGGAACCGCCCGCCGGCGGGTGGGGCGGACCGGCCCCGGCCTACGGGTTCCTCCTCGTGATGCTCGTGCTGTGCGCCGCCATGAACGGCGTCGGCATCTGGAAACTGCGCAAGTGGAACCCCAGCGGCGAGCCGATCATGCAGCGCGAGACCGTGGCCGCGGACCCGGTCGCGGACGAAGACGAGGCCGTTGCCGCCGAGAAGCGCGCGAAGGCCCACGCCGCGCCCGGCGCGGTCCGCGACGTGTGGCCCAACCCGATCCTGTGGCGCGAGGTCCGCACGCTCGCCTACGGTCGCCGCCCGCTGCTGGTGAAGCTGGCGTTCGGCATCGTACTCGCGCTGATCCTGTACTTCGCGGTGACCGAACTGAACCGGCCCGGCGGTCGCCCCGCGTTCGCCGCGGCCTACGGCCTCGTGCCGGTCGCGGTGCTCAGCCTGTTGTTGGTCGCGGCGCAAGCGGTCACGTCGATCACGTCCGAGCGCGACGGCGGGATGCTCGACGTGCTACTGGTGACCGACGTGTCGCCGAAGGAGTTCGTGTTCGGGAAGGTGCTGGGGGTGCTGTACAACTGCAAGGAGTACATCGTCCCGCCGCTGCTGCTCGCGGTGTTCTACGCGATCCGCGGGGCGCTTGCGCGCCCGCCGGCCGGGGCCGGCACCAGCGAGTTGATCGCCGTCAACCTCGGGCCGCTCGTGGCCGTTCTGGGCGCGCTGGTGGTGCTGATCGGGTTCGCGGTCACGCTGGGCCTGCACGTCTCATTGCGGATCGTGCAAAGCCGCATGGCGATCGTCCACACGCTGGGCACGATCTTCTTCCTGTCGGTCGGCACGCTCATCAGCATCTATCTGATCGTCATCAACGGCGGCAGCTTCGCGAACCAGTGGGTCAGCTTCATCGCGTTCCTGGCGCTGGGCATCGGCGGGCTGCTGTACGTGCTGAGCGCCGACCGGCCCAGCGGCGCGCTGACGCTGGCGAGCGTGGTGTGCCCGCTGGCGATGTTCTACTGCATCGTGAACGTGCTGATCGGCCGCCCCGGAACCGACGAGAGCGGCGACCCGTTGATGCCGTTCATCGTGCTGGGCGGCGCGTTCGGGTTCACCATCTTCGCGATGCTGATGCCGCTGGTGACCGAGTTCGACGTGTCGCTGGGCCGCACGGCCCAACCGAACGAGGGTTAGTGTGTGTGTCGAACCGCGTAGAGCAGGAGTACCCAATGAAGCGACTCACTCTTGGACTGGCGTTGCTCGCGTTCGCCACCTTCGCGCGGGCGGAGGAACCCAAGCGGTTCCCCGCGGCCAAGCACAAGGGCGGGGAGCTGACGTACATCGACAAGGTGCCGGTGCTCGTACTCAAGGGCAAGCCGGCAGAGATGGGCGAGCAGTTCGGGGTGCTGGCGATCAAGAACGCGCCGAACATCGAGGGGCTGCACGCGCAGTTCCTCAAGGACAGCGGGCAGGAGAAGCGGTACCCGATCATCGCGGCCATGTCGAAGTCGCTGAAGCCAAGCTTCCCGGCCCACATCGCCACCGAGATCGAGGCCGCGGCGAAGGCGTCCGGCAGCGAAGAGGGGCTGCTGCTGTTCGCCAACACGGTCGCGGACCTGACCAGCGGCCTGGGCTGTTCGACGATCATCGTCGAGAAGGAACGGAGCAAGACGGGCGCGCCTCTCTTCGGCCGCAACTTCGACTGGTTCCCAACGAAGGGCATCACCGAGCATACGCTCGTGGTGGTGTACAAGGGCGAGGGCAAGCGGGCGTTCGCCGCGGTCACAGTCAGCCCCATCGCGGGCGTCATCAGCGGGATGAACGACGCCGGCCTGTGCGTGACCATCAACGAAATCAGCATCAAGCGGAGCAAGGACAAGCCGGAGTTCAACTGGAAGGGGACGCCGCTCTTGATGGCGTTCCGCCGCGTGCTCGAAGAGTGCGGCACCGTGGCCGAGGCCGAGAAACTGCTCCGCGACATGCCCCGTACTTCGACCTGCTGCATGACCATCTGCGACAAGAACGGCGGCGCGGTGTTCGAGATCACACCCAAGGCGCTCGAAGTGCGCAAGCACGAGAACGGCGTGTGCTGCTGCACCAACCACTTCCGCACCGACAAGCTGAGCCTGGACACGAAGTGCGTGCGGTACGACAAGCTGTCGCCGCTGCAAGCGAAGGACGGCCCGAAGCTGGGCGTGAAAGACGTGTGGGCGGAGTTGGAGAAGGTGCAAGCCGGCAAGAGCACGATTCAGACGATGGTGTTCGAGCCGGAGGCGCGCGTCCTGCACCTGGCCTACGGCCCCGGCCCCGCGACCAAGCTGACCCCGGTGAAGCTGGACCTGGGGAAACTGTTCGCTCGATGAAGGTCGGCGGCAGCGCGCGAGCGGCGCGGCGTAAGCCCGCCGGTAGCTGT
>SXHE01000907.1 GCA_005773755.1 Planctomycetia bacterium | reverse complement strand
GAGCAACAGGATCGTCAGCCCGTCCCATTCGGGCGGCAGGTTCGGTAGCGCGAGCGTCAGGTCGGTCGTGTCGAACTTGAAGACGCCGTTGCCGGGGAGCCGCGTTGCGAGCCGGCCCTTGCCGTCACCGATCAGCTTCGCGCCGAGTTCGGGCCACACGTCGAGCGTGCGCGTCACCTCCGATACGACGCACGCGGGCGGCGCGCGCAACGCGCGTTCGATGGTCACGACAGGAAAGATCAGCCCGAAGTACAGGCAGGCGACGCCGTAGACGAGCAGGAAGAACCCCCACGGGCCGTTCGCGGGGTCGGCGAGCACGGCCGGTTCCCCCGCGAACCACACGAACGCCGGGAACGCCAGGATCAGCACGCCGGTGATGTACCGCCACGGCTTGAGGAACAGCTTCGGCAGGTTGCGGCCGTAGAGGTGGTTCAGCAGCGCGACGAGTACACAGGCGTGCCCGACCCACGCGAGCGCGACGAGCGGGAGCGCGAATACCGTCAGGGATTGCATCCCGTAGATCGCGAATGGTGTCAGGACTGGCATGTCGTTATGCTACGGCCCCGCCCGCGCGAAGAAAATCGGGCGGGCGGTGTCTCGCGTCGTCGTCGGCTCCGTTTACCATCACGAGGGCGGTTCCAAGTCTCAACTCAAACTCGCGGAGACCGGTCATGCGTGCGCTTGCGTTGGCGTTGTTCCTCGGCTCGATGTTCGCGGTGGCCTCGTTCAGCACGGCCCAGCCCCCCGGCGGCAAGGGCGGCGAGGGCGACAAGAAGGGCGACAAGGGCGGCAAGGGCGGCGACATGAAGGGCGGCTTCCCCGGTGGTGGGAAGGGCGGCTTCCCCGGTGGCGGCAAGGGCGGCTTCCCCGGCGGCGGGTTTGGGGGCGGCTTCGGCGGCATCGGCCAAGTCATGCCGGCCTTCGTTCAAGACCAACTGAAGCTCACCGACGCGCAGAAGAAAGACCTCGACGCCCTCCAAAAGGACATCGACGCCAAGCTCGACAAACTGCTGACGGAAGAGCAGCGGAAGACGCTGAAGGAAATGAAGGAACGGCGTCCGGGCGGCGGTGGGTTCCCCGGCGGGCCGGGCGGCGGCGGTCGGCCGGGTGGTCCCGGCGGCGCGCCGGGCGGCACCCCGCCCCCGCCGGAGCCGGAGTAAGTGATCTGTGACGAGACACGCGGCCCGCGGGTTTTCCGCGGGCCGTGTCGTTTTCAGATGTTCGCGGTCGCGTTCTCGGCGGAACCCGGCACGCGTTTCGTCCGTAGCGCCAGCACGCTGGCGACAAGTCCCTTTACCGAGATGAACCTCCGCGCCGGCCACTTCAGCGCTCGCAGATACCACCGCACCGCGGTCAGCGGTTCGCTCGCGCGCATCGTGTAGCCGAGCGTCTGGCACGTCGAGGCGTACCCGTCCGCGATCACTTCTGTCTGCACATCGTCGGCCACGGCGTAGCGCGATTCGGCGCGGTGCATGATCGACATCGCGGTATCGACGCGGTCGCGCAGCTTCTTCGACAGGTTCCCGTGCCCGGTGCGGTAGCTGACCAACTCCTCGTTCACGAAGTCGAACTCGTAGAACTTCGCGACCCGTAGCCACAGGTCGTAGTCGATGGCCAAATCCCATTGCGGATCGAACGCACCGACGCGCGAGAACACTTCACGCCGCACCACGCACGACGAGAAACACACAAAGTTCTGGGTGAACATCTGGGGCAGAACAGCCCCCCTCTTCAAGCCGCTTGTCGGCTTCGCAGCCACAGCCGCCCCCTCTTCGTCCATGATCGCTCGCGCGCAAAAGACCACACCCACCTTCGGATTAGCGAACAGCGCGAGCTGCTGTTCAAGTTTGGTCGGTTCCCACGCATCGTCGGCGTCGAGAAACGCGACCAGCGGCGCGCGGGCGAACCCGATGCCGAGGTTCTTGGCGCGCGGCTGGCCGAGGCGGTCCGAGCGGAAGTAGCGCACGCGCGGGTCGCTCAGGTACGGGCGTACCGCGGCCGGCGTGTCGTCGCTGCTGCCGTCGTCGATGATGACCAGTTCCCAGTTCAGGAGTGTTTGCGCGCGCACGGAGCCAATCGCTTCGCAGATGAAGCGGGCGTAGTTCCTCGCGGCCATGACGACGGAAACGAGGGGGAACGAACGCAACCCCACCCCCGGCCCCTCCCCGGTGCGGGGAGGGGAGAAAGAGTTTCGCGACTCGTCGCCACTCGACGCCGCGCGCAAAGCGGAGCGCGCGTCCCCCCCTCCCCGGTGCGGGGATGGGGATTGGGGGGTGGGGTTGTCTTCGCTTTTCACGCCCCCACCTCCACCATCCGCTCGCGGGAGACCTTCGAGATGCAGAACCGGTACTTGCCGCTCGGCTCCTGCGGGATCGCGTCCACCAGTTCCACGTCGTGCGCCACGCTGTCGCCGAAAGTGGCGCGAACCAGCTCCGCGATCTTGCGGCGGCTGTCGTCGTTGAAGGCGTCGTCGGTCACGAGCCGGATGCGCAGCAGCGTGACGGACTCCTGCACGATCTGCACCTGCGCCGTGCCGGGAATGTGCATGGCGAAGTTCTCGGTCAGCGAGATGCCGGAGATCAGGTTCCCTGCGGGCGTCACCACATAATCGGCGTCGCGGCCCTCGACGCGCTCGATCAGCGGCAGCCCGCGCCCGCACCTGCACACCCGCGCCGACGGCACAACCACGTCGCCGACCTGATAGCGGATCAGCGGCATCGCCCGGTTCACGAGGTCGGTGATGAGCAACTTGCCGTCACTCGCGACCTCGTGATAGAGCGAATCCGCGTTCAGGTGCAGCCCGTTGTGCTCCTCGCACTCGCTGGCGATCAGGCTCACTTCCTCGCACCCGTAGCGGTTCGTGACCTTGCAGCCGAATACCTGCTCGATCACGCCGCGTTGCCAGTCGTGTAGGATCATCGCGGTGGAGATGATGCCGCTCGGCCGCACGTCAAGCACGCCCGATTTCTTCAGCGCGCACGCGACCAGATACAGCGAGTGGGCGTGACCGAAGATCAGGCCGGGGCGGTGCCGCTGAATGCGCCGCGCGAACATTGCGATACGCTCGTCATTCAGGTTGAGCGTGTCGAGGTAGACGGCGCGGTCTAAGAGGTAGTTCCGCAGTCGGCCCTTCAGCCCGAAGTGCCGGTACTCCGGGTTGCCCCACACCTTCGCGACCCGCTGGCCGAGGCGATACCCGCTCCACTGGTCCGAGCGGATCGTACACGCGGCCTTGAACTGCATCGCCGGTTCGTCGCAATAGATCGTCAGCGGCACGCCGGTGGAACCGCTGGTCGTTTTCTTGCGGCACTTCGCGGGGTCGTAGGCCGACGAAACGAGCGCCCGGTTGTGCCGGCGGATGTCGGCCTTCGTGACGACGGGGAACGCCTCCAGATCGGCCAGCTCGCGCACGTCGGACGGATGGACGCCGGCCTTCGACCACGCGGCCCGGTAGTACGGCACCGTGTCCCACGCATGTTGAAGCTGCGACTTGAGCGCGACGAGTTGCCGTGCGCGAATGACCACCACTGGGTCGAACTGCGTGCGCTCGAGCGCGCGCAAGTGCCGCAGGTGGCTCTTGCCCTCCCGCCACGCCATGAGCGGGTGCATCAGGTGTCGGTTCAGGAAGTCGAGCATCCGTGCCCTCAGATCGGGGATTCTTTGGTCGCTTACGACCGCGTCAGTTCGAGTGTGACTGCGGTGGGCACGAGGGCAGTCGCCAGTTTGTATGCCTTTGAATCACTCACGAACCGGCGGAACTTCTCCAGCTCGTCGGGCGACTCACACCACTTAATACCAGCGCCAACCGCTCTCGTTCCCTTAGAGACGGCAAACCTGTAGGTCAGCGAAAGTTGCGAGACTTCGTCTTTCGCGTTGATGAACTGTCGGGTGATGTTGAACTCGAACGCCTCGCCCTCGCCCCAATCGTTCGTGCCCCACTGGTACAGCAGCATGTCGCCGTCCTCGTCGAGCGAGCAGCCTTCCACGCGCTCTTCGGCGTAGAACGCCAGCATCGCCGCAAACGCGTCTGCCGGTGGCAACGCGACGAGCGAATCGCTGTCTGTTTCAAGGCGAGCGAGCAAACGCTTCCTCGCACCACTCGGCTTCATCTGCTACCCCAGTAAGGTTCGTTGCCATTCCACCTGTCGTGCTAAACCGTCGTCCAAGCTCGTTGTTGGCTTCCATCCGAGGTGGCGGGCGAGTTTCGACACGTCCGCGCCGGTGGCGAGTTGGTCGCCGGGGCGCGGGGGGTGGCGCTCGATGATCGCCGGCTTGCCGATGATGCGCTCGAGGCGCTTGAACACTTCGAGCACCGTGACCAGTTCGCCGCCGCCGAGGTTGAAGGTTTCGCCCGGCGTGGCCTGCGCCGCGCGGATCGTCGCTTCCACGCAGTCCGCGACGTAGGTGTTGCCGCGAACCTGTAGTCCGTCGCCGGTCAGCTTGATCGGCTTCCCCTGAAGGATGGCGTTGATGAACAGGTGGTAGCCCATCTCCGGGCGCTGCCGCGGGCCGTACACGCTGAAGTACCGCAGCACCACACACGGCACACCGAACTCGTCGCCGTACACGCGACACAGGTGCTCGGCGGCCAGCTTCGTGATGCCGTAGGGCGAACTGGGGCGCGTCGGCAGCGCCTCGTCGCCGCTGGCGTAGCGGCCGTACACACTCGACGTGCTCGCATACACGACGCGCTTCAGCGTCGGCGAACCCCTGAGCGCTTCGAGCAGCCGGTGGGTCGCGGTGAGGTTGTGGCGGTTGTAGGTGTCGAAGTCGGTGAAGCTGCGCGTCAGGCCCGCCATCGCCGCGAGGTGGAAGACGTGTTCCGCCCCGGCCACGGCTTCTGCCGGCACGCCCGCGGACAGATCGAGTTCGCGAAACGTGAACGCCGGGTGCGCGCGGAACGTGCTGAGGTTCCGCTCTTTGATCGGCCGCGCGTAGTAGTCCGTGAAGCAGTCGATGCCGGCGACGGTGTGGCCGTCCGCGAGCAACCGCTCGCAGAGGTGCGACCCGATGAACCCGGCCGCGCCGGTGACGATGCAGTGCATTGTGTTCCCCCGGCGCAAACTGTAACAAGTCGCGGGCGGGAACCGCAAGTCGGACCACCGCCCCGCGCAAGATTTGGCTTGCACGCCACGCGTCTTCGGGTAAACTCTGTGAAGCTCAAGTCTTCGTTTTCTATTCCGGTTCGTTCCCGGTCATATTCTTGCTGGGAGGTTCGTCATGGTCCGCTCTCGGTCTCATTCCGGTTTCACACTCATCGAACTGCTGGTGGTGATCGCGATCATCGCGATCCTGATCGGGCTGCTGCTGCCCGCGGTGCAGAAGGTGCGCGAGGCCGCCGCGCGCATGAGCTGCTCCAATAACCTGAAGCAGCTCGGTATCGCCACACACTCGCTGCAAGACGCGAGCGGCTCGCTGCCGCCGATGTCGGCCCCGTGCGCCGACCCCGGCAACGCCGGCTGCTTCACACCGGCCACGACGCCGTTCGGCCGGCACCACTACACGCTGTTCCACTTCATTCTGCCGCACGTCGAACAGGACAACATTTACAGGGCGCTGAGCCTTACCGGGTACGCGGGCGGGCAGTACAACCGCGTCATCAAAACGTTCATCTGCCCCGGTGACACCACCAACAACAACGGGTTGTGCCAGACCCCCAACGGCGGGGCGAGCAGTTGGGGCATCTCCAACTACGCGGGCAACAATTACGTGTTCGGCGACCCGGTGTCGAGTCGCGGATACCCGCTGGGCAAGAAGGACATGACCGCGAACGTGCCGGACGGCCTCACGAACACGATCTTCTTCGCGGAAATCTACGGCACCTGTGGCAACACCGGGAACCTCGCGGGGTCGAGCACGTACGGGAGCCTGTGGGCCGACGCCAACAGCGTGTGGCGTCCCGGCTTCAACCTGGGGTCGGGTAAGGGCGGTGGCGGGGTGAGCAACTATCCGGCGGCCCCGATGTTCCAGTCGAAGCCGCACCCCATCAACAACTGTGTCTACAACTTGCCTCAGGGCATCCACTCCACCGGCATTCAGGTGGGCATGGGTGACGGCAGCGTGCGGTCGATCAGCTCGGGCATCAGCACAACAAACTGGGCGCTGGCCTGCGACCCGCGCGACGGGCAAGTCCTTCCGGGGAACTGGTAACCATGCGCACCCGTGTCCTGATCATCGTCGCCGCGATCGGCCTTCTGGCCGGTTGCGGTGGCGACAAGAAGCAGCCCGACTTCCCCGACCTGCACCCGGTCAAAGGGGTGGTCAAACGGGGCGGTCAGCCGGTCAAGGGCGGGGCCGTTCAGTTCGTGCCCGATCCCGCCAAGCCCGAGTTCCTCACCAACTCGGAGGTCGGCGCGGACGGCACGTTCACCCTGTCCACCGTCCGCACCACCGACTCGAAGGGCGAGCGCAAGCCCGGCGCGCCGGTCGGCACCTACAAAGTGACTTTCACCCCGCCGCTGGGCGACCAGACCGCCGAGGGCCACATCAACCCGATCGACCTGCCCAAATCGGTCGAGGTGAAAGCCGGCGACAACAACCTCACAATCGAGTTGCCGGCGAAGAAGTGACATACTCCGCTCGGTCAGAAGCGAGGCGACGCACTCGTGACGAGCCGGAAGCGTGAGCGACGGATCACGTGAT
>SXHE01000906.1 GCA_005773755.1 Planctomycetia bacterium | reverse complement strand
GCGCCGATCTACTTACTTTCTAAGGGCGCGAGCGACTTCGCACCGGGCGACACCAACAGCCCGGCGCTCAAGCAGGCCGTGGCCGCGGACATCGACATGGACGGCTGGACGGATGTTGTCGGCCTGACCACGGACGGCAAAGCGGTGCTGCTGCACAATCAGGGCGACGGCAAGCTCGCGCTCGTCAAGACCGCGTTCGGCGACGCAACTGCCCACGCGCTGGCGGTGGCGGACCTCGACGGCGACGGCAACCCCGACCTGCTCGCACTCACCGACGCCGGCCTCCAACTGCACCGCAACACGGGCAACGGCAACAGCGCCGTCCTCATCGACCCGTGTGGCAAGCCGGAGTCGTTTTTACTCACAAACTGCAACGGCATCGGCACCTGGATCATTGTGCAAACGGGCACGCACTGGACCGCGGCCGAACGCACCACCGTCTGCGCCGGCCTGGGCCAGTCGCTCGTCCCCACCGCGCTCGGCATCGGCAAGCGCGACCGACCGCAACTCATACGCTTGCGCTGGCCCGACGGGATCATCCAGGCCGAATTCGACATCCCCACCGGTGTGGTGCATCGGTTGACGCAATTCAACCGCCGTGCCGGTTGGTGAGCACTTTGCATTCAAACGACCCGGAAGCCGAGAGTCGTTCTTTCTGCCTTCTCGCGCCCTGAATCTGACGTAAACTCAACCTCGTCCCTCTCCCACTCCCATCCGAAAGGTTGTGCGTCGTGCGCAAGCTGCTGGTTCTCGCCGCGCTGGTCGGGTTCGTCGCCCCGGCCCCGGCTCAGGAAAAGCTCAAGGTCGGCGACAAGGCTCCGCCCGTGAAGGCCACCAAGTGGCTCCAGGGCAAGGAAGTCACCGAGTTCGCCGCGGGCAAGACCTACGTGATGGAGTTCTGGGCGACGTGGTGCGGGCCGTGCATCGTGATGATGCCGCACATGGGTGAGCTGCAAACGCAGTACAAGGACAAGGTCACGTTCATCGGGTTCAGCGCGAAGGACCCGAACAACTCGCTCGAAAAGGTGCAGGCGCTGGTCGAGAAGCGCGGCCCGAAGCTGGGCTACACCTTCGCTTACGCCGACGACCGCGAGACGTACGACGCCTGGATGAAGGCCGCGCAGCGCAACGGCATCCCGTGCTGCTTCGTCGTCGGCAACGACGGCAAGATCGCGTACATCGGCCACCCCATGTACCTGGACGTGGTGCTGCCGAAGGTGGTCGCGGGCAAGTGGGCCGCGGCCGACAACGAGGGGATCGAGGCCATCGAGAAGGAAGTGAACGCGGTGTTCGCGTCGCTGCGCCCGGCCGCGCCCGGTCAGCAGCCGGACCCGGAAGTGTTCCTCACCAAACTGGCCGAGTTCGAGAAGAAGAACCCGCTGCTGGCCGGCATCCCGTACTTCAACGGGCCGCGCGTCAGCTCGCTGCTCAAGGCGAAGAAGACCGACGAGGCGAAGACGGCGATCGAGGCGCTGATCGCGAAGGGCACGAAGACTTCGGACCACACACTGCTGCTGATGGCGGCGAGCGTGGCGCGGTCGCCGGACGCGAAGGGCGACAAGGCGCTGCTGGCGCTGTCGATGAAGGCCGCTGAGGGCGCGCTGAAGATCGCCGGCGACAAGGAGTGGCAGGTGATGCTGGCCCTGGCCGAGGCGCACTTCGCCAACGGCGACAAGGCGAAGGCGAAGGAGTTCGGGGCGAAGACCGTCGCGCTGACCGAGAAGGAGAGCGCCGGGCTGAAGCAGTTCGTCGAGAACCAGGTGAAGAAGTTCGAAGACAAGAAGGATTGAGTGAAGCGCGGGGCCGCGAGCGGCGTTCGGTGCCGCACGCGGCCCCCCGATCATTGGTTCACTTCTCGGAGCACACCGCATGTCTCGGCTCCTTCCCGTGCTCGTGCTGTTTTCGCTGTCGGCGTGTTCGCGCCCGGCCCCGCCGTCGGTGAGTGACCCCGCGCCGCCCGTCGTGATCGTTCCCGACCCTGCGCCTCTTGTGCCCTTCGACGACGGGAGTATTCCCCCGCCGCGCCCGGTGCCACTCGCGGCCGAGCCGTGCGACCCGAAGGGCGCGCTCGAACTCTTCATTGTGCGCCGGCCGAACTGCTCGTGGCGCGTGCAGTACCCGCAGGGTCAACGGCTCTTGCTCGCCGGGCCGGAAGCGGTTCTCGCCGACGCGGACCTCGCCAACGTGCGCCCGCTCGTGCTGCCGGTCGGTCGCCCGGTCACGTTCGTCATCACCTCCGACGGCGGCGCAAGCCCGTTCGAGGTTCCGACCTTCGGCATCAGCACCGAAGCGCCGCCGGGCAAGTGGGCCCACGCGACCGTGCGCCCGACGCGAACCGGCACGTTCACCGTCTGGAGCGGGCGCGAGCGCGTCGGCACCGTGGTCGTGGTGAGCGCGGCCGAGTTCGACGACTGGCTCGCCGGCGTGACGCCGGTCACGCCGCCGGTCGCCGGTTCGCTGGCCCACGAGGGCCGACAACTGTTCCTCAAGCTCCAGTGCATCATCTGCCACGGTGAGAAGCCGAACGCGAAGGGGCCGAGCCTGATCGGACTGTACGGTTCGAAGGTGGCGCTGAAGGGCGTGGGCTTCGTCGTCGCGGACGACGAGTACATTCGCGCGTCGATCCGCAGGCCGAAGCTGCAAGTGGTCGACGGGTGGGAGCCGATCATGCCCGCGTACGGGCCGGAGAACGTGTCCGCGGATGACCTGGCGGCGCTGGTCGCTTTCCTTCGCAGCGTGCGGAAGCCGGCCGACGTGCCGGTGCCGATGGGTGACTGGCCCGCGAAGGGGCCGACGATCCCCCCGGACGAGCCGCGCTGGGAAGACGTGGAGCGGATCAAGAAGAAACTGATCGAGCGCGGGTTCGACCCGGCGGAGATCGACCGCCTGGACCCGCGCCCCGTCGCCCCGCTCCCGCGCCCGCGGTGAGGGGTACGGCACAGCGCGATCACGCGGAACCGAAGGTGAAACGACGCGGCCCGCCGGTAACCCGGCGGGCCGCGTCGTTTCGTGGTGCGAGCCGTCGGGGACGGTCACTTGCTCCACGGGTTCTTCTTGCCGCCCTTGTCGCCCCACGGCGACTTCGAGCTGTCGCCCTTGCTGGTGTCGCTCCCCTTCCCGCTGTCACCGCCCTTGTCGCCACCGCCCTTGCCCCAGGGGGAACCGCCCTTGTCGCCCCACTTGCTCTTCGAATCTTTGCCGTCGCCGCCCTTGGGGTCGATCGTCTCGCCGATGCCCCAGTTCTTGGGACGAACCGCGCCTTCGCTCTCGACGTAGGCGTTGACCTTGTCGTCGATGTTCCGCGCCCGTGCGAACCGGAGGTACTCGTCGGCGGTGATCAGACCGTCGCCGTTGAGGTCCATCTCGGTGAACTCTTTCATGTCGCGGCGGTCCTTGCGCCACTCGAACATCTCGACCTGCCCGTTCTTGTCGGTGTCGAGGTCTTCGAACCAACTGGGCAGGTTCTTGGGCAGCTTGCCGTACCGCATGGCAACGGGCTTCTCTTCTTCGGCGTCCTTCTTCTCGAACGTGCCGCGCCCGCCCCAGCCGCCACTGTTCTCACCGCCCCAACCGCCACCGCCCCAGCCGCCACCGGGGTTGCCGCCCCAGCCGCCTTGTTCGCCCATCCCACGGCCCCAGCCGCGCTCGCTGCCCATCCCGCCGCCGGGCTGCATCCCGCCGCCGGGAGTGCCGCTGCCGCCGTTCGCGGCGAACGTGGCGCGAGCCTGTTCACTGCGGGCGTGGTGATCGAGGTACGCGGCCTTCGTCATGATGGCGTTTTCGGGCAGCGGGATGCCGCCGCTCCGCTCGGTCATGCCCTTCAGCATCGCCGCGGTTTGGGGCGGAATCTTGCTCAGGTCGACGGTGTCGCCGGTGCTGTTGGTGAGACGCTGGAGCATGCCCCAGGCCTGTTCGGGGTCCATGCTGCGGCGCGATCCGCCGCCCGGCCCGCCCATGCCGCCGCCGGGTTGCATCCCGCCACCTTCGGGCCGACCGAAGCCGCCACCGCCCGGAGGGGCACCGAACCCGCCGCCACCGGGAGGCGCGCCGAACCCACCACCCTTTTCGCCGCCTTCGCGCGGGCGACCGAAGGTGAAGCCGCCCCCGCCGCCGGGCTGCATCCCACCGCCGCTGACCTCGATGCGGCCGCCCCCGGGGGGCGCGCCGAACCCGCCACCAGGAGGCGTGGTTCCGCCGCCTTCGGGTCGGCCGAAGCCGCCTTTACCGCCCTTGCCGAACCCGCCGCCACCCGGCTGGGCGGGCGAATGTGTCGGGTCGAGCAGGATGATGAGTGCCAGCATCCCGGAGAACGCGAGCCATTTCTTCCACATGACGAAACCCCGGAACAGGGTAGAACTTGTCAATTATGATACTAACCAGACGACGCCAGCGGTGTCACGCGACAAATACGGAAGTCTCATGCGCCTTTCAGAATGCGGGGCGCGGCCGTACCGACCGCGGCGCATCTGCCGATCAGTTAAACCCCGCGCCGGGGTGTTCAAGACCTTTCAATTACCCACAACTCGGTTGTGTAATTCGTAGCCGAGGTGGATGTCGGTGAGTCGGGAGAGTCCGCGCCAGAGCACCATGTTGCCCGGCGGCGGGTCTTTCGTTCGTGCCAAGTAGCCGCCCAACTTCGCGATC
>SXHE01000905.1 GCA_005773755.1 Planctomycetia bacterium | reverse complement strand
GGCGGCGATCGACCCGGCCAGTTGCTCGCGCTCGTCGCTCGTCAGGGTGACGCGGTACTTCTTCATGGCGGACTCCTTCGGGTCCGCACATCAGAACCGCCATAAGATCACCCCGCAACACAAAACGGTTGAGCTAGTAGTCCGGCCCGATCATCCACACTTGCACCTTCGCCCGGTCCACTGGCACATTTTCCGGCCAGTGGTACACGACTCGCGAGCCGGGCAGCTTCCGCACGCGGTCCGCTTCTGGGAGGACCGGCAGGCGCGAGTGCGGGGTCGCGGCGTTGTTCTCCCAAATGACGTACGTGCGCTTCGATTCCGGCGGGTTCCACGACGTGCGGTACAGCGTGCGGCCCGCGTACCACTCGGCCCAGCAGAACGGATCGACCATCCCGTCGTTGTCCGTGATGCGGGCCGAGAGCCACAGCCCGGCGTGCTTGTGGCCCTCGCGGTTCGTGTGCATCGACTTCAGCGCGAACGGCAACGACCCGACGACGAGCGCCACCAGGAGGCTGGCCGCGGTCACGCGCACGCCGAGCCGCTCGACGCGCGGGAGCAGTTGCCCGATTGCGGCGGCGAGTAGTGGCAACCCGGCGGCGGCGAACTGACACGCGAGCAACGTCAGCAGCACCGTGTGCCGCTCCGAGACGTACCCGACCCGCGCCGCGAGGTACGTGAGCAGGCCGAAGTTGCACCCGATCAGTACGACCAGCACCCACAAATCCGGTTCGGTGGCGAGCCGCCTGCGGAGAGCGATCAGTGCGAACGCCGCGAGCGGCCACATGAGGTAGTTCGCGCCCTTGTTCGTTTCCTTGAACACCGCGCCGAAGGCCCACAGTTCGCGCGACTTGCCGGCGTCGCGCTCGTGGTCCCACCACGCCGCGAACACCGCGAGGGTGCTGGTCGGGCGCTGCGTGCCTTCTGGCCCGCCGCGGTACACTGGCCCCGGCGGCGCGTCGAACGGGTTCATCATGCCGGAGGTCGGCTTGTTGCTGATCTTCCCAATCAGGATCATGTACGGAACCGCGACCAGCGCCACGCCGACACCCAGCGCGGCAAGCCGACCGAAGGCCACATCCCGTTGCCAGCGGCGCGACAGGCCGAGCCAGAGCACGACCGCTCCCGGCCCCGCAACGGACATCAGCCCTTCGGGGCGCACGAGGTAGCTCGCCCCGGTCGCGAGGCCGCTCAGGAGGAACATGCTGACGCGCTTGGTCCGCACGGCCCGCACGCCGAATACAATCGCACCCGCCGAGCACAGCAGGTACAGCCCTTCCGTGAGGCCGTCGCTGGTGATTCGCGCCGGTACGGGTAACACTTGGAAGAGTAGTGCCGCGGCGAACCCGACGTTGCGGCCGAACAGCATCCGACCGATCAGGTAAGTTGGAATGACGAGCAGCACCGCGGCTAGTGCGTTGGCGATTTGGGCCGAAAGTAGCAGCCGGTCGGCGACCGGGCGGCTCGAAACGTGCTTCAGCGCGGAATCGACCGCCCACACCGCGAGCGGATAGCCCGGCGGCTGTTCGGCGGCGCGAACGAGGTCGATAGTGGTTTTCGGCCGCCCGCCGTCCGGCACCGGCACGGCCGACGGGTTCGCGAAGCAGAGCGCCTGCCGCGCGAACCCCAGGCTGTCACGGGCGGTCAGAGCGGTGTGCGAGATCAGCCAGCCGTGGACGGCGACCGCGACGACCGCGAGCGCGGCCAACCGCAGGTAGTCCGGGCCGAACAGCGACCGCGGACGTTCGACCTGTTCGAGCCGTGCGCCGACTGAGGCAGCCATAACCGTTACGCTCCGTGCGGGGGTCAGCGGACAATAGGCAAACCGCGCGAACGGGTCAAGTTCAGCCGTCCACAGCCGAGGAGGTTCCCATGCCCCAGATCACCGACACAATCGCCGTTCCCGACGACGAGCTGGAATGGAGCTTCGCGCGCTCCGGCGGCCCCGGCGGGCAGAACGTAAACAAGGTCGCGTCCAAAGCGGTTCTGCGGTGGAAGGCCGAGACCACGGCGGCCCCGATCCCGCCGGCCGCGCTCGCGCGCATGAAGACCATCTTCCGCAGCCGGTTCACGACCGAGGGCGACGTGGTCATTTCGTCGCAGGAGTACCGCGATCAGGAGCGGAACAAGGAGGCGTGCGTCGAGAAGTTGGCAGAGATGGTGCGGGCCGCGCTCGTCGAGCCGACGGTGCGGAAGAAGACGAAAGTGACGAAGGGGGCGAAGAAGCGCCGCCTCGCGGACAAGCGCCGCGAGAGCGCGAAGAAGCAGTCCCGCCGCGTCGGGGGTAGCGACGACTGACGGCGCGGCGGAACGGTTCGGCCGCGTCTACTTCTTGTGGGCTTCCGCCAGTTCCTTGCTCGCGGCCATCATCGCTTTCGTCAGGTCGTCGAGCTTGCCGGATTCGGCCGACTCGAAGACGAGGTTCATCCGCGAGAGTGGCGTCTTCAACTTCTCCTGAAACTTCGCCAGATCGTCGCCCTTGAGCGTCTGCAGCTTTTCCCGCGCGCCGTGCAGCCCACCGCCAATGCCGGGCGCGTCCACGCGGCCGTAGAACGGCTGCCGCGCCGCGGTGTGGCCGAGCGCGAACCGCAACCGCAGGTGGCGAAGACCGAACCCGTCCGGGCTGCCACGACCGACCGGCGAACTCATCGCCCGGATCGCGACCGTGATCCGGTCGCCGCCCTTCGTCGGCATCGGCGCGTTGCTCATCCACACGGACGGGTGCTGGTCGGTCGCGCGCAGCATTCCGTCCTTGCTCCACAGTCCGGCCGGCTTGTCGTTGATGTAGGTGTAGATCTCCCACGTCCCCATCACGTTGCTCTCGATGCCGAGGTTGTAGCCGTTCTTCGGGATCGCGAACTTGCCGAGCTTCTCCGGCACCACGAAGCTGAGCCGGTACCACCCCACCGCGCCTGGCTTGCTCTTCCCGAACGCCTCGTACGGGTTCTTCAGCACGGTCATGCCCGACTCGTCCGCGTCGAGGGCGTGCAGCGGCGGCTCCAGGCCGGCGCGAAACTTCACGTTCTTCGCGAGGTCGATGGAGTCGAGTTCGACGAGCTTGTCGATGAGCTTGGTGACGTCGTCGGGCGACTGGGCGCGCACGGTTGGTGCCGTCGCGAACGCGAACGCAATCGCCGCGCAGAGCAGAGAGGCGCGCATGGCAGGTTCCTGAGAAGGGAAGGTGGTGGGAGTGCGCTTCCGGCGCATGCTATTCTGCGCGCCGACCGCGGCGAGAGCCAGCAGTGAGCCTGAAAACGCAAGCGGGGGGGTGCAGTAACGGATTCTGGCATTTAGGCCGTGTCCGCCCAGTAGGCGGCCCACTGATCGCTTGCTTGAACGGCGCAGAGGGTGGCCATCCGCTCGACCCGGCGCACCTTCCACCGCGCGCCGGTCTGCTTCAGTCG
>SXHE01000904.1 GCA_005773755.1 Planctomycetia bacterium | reverse complement strand
CGCGGAGCCGAACAGGTTCGGTGCGCCGGCGCGGGTCTGCGTCAGGAGCGCCGCGGTGCCGCCGGCGAACGCGGTCGCCGCGCCGGGGCCGCTGAACTTGTCGTTGCCGAACGTCAGTGACGCCGGGCCGAACACGTCGGGCTTTGTGCGGAGCGTCAGCCCGGTGCCGCCGCCCACCTGCGCCGTGGCCGCTTCGGTGCCCACCGTGCGTGCGGCCTGTGCGTCGCCCGGCACGCCCACGCCGCCGGTCGTCGAAGTGTACGAGCGGAGCACCACCTTCGCTTCGCTCGCGGCGGTGCCAACGGTCTCGATCACGATGCGCGGGTAGATCTCCACGTCGCGCCGCAGGCTCGGCAGCAGCGGTTCGGCGCGGGCAACAGACTCCAGCGCCAGCGCGTACCGCCCGGCCGCGGGCACGGTGAACTCCAACATCTGCTCGAACACGAGGTAGGTGCGCGTGCGGTGGATCACGTTTGGCGCGCTCACCGACCGGCCCTCTTCCTGCATCTCGTCGCTCGATCGCTTCTCGCCGGTCGGGTCGATCTGCCGCAACATCCGCAGGCTGAGCGCGTACGCGGGGATGTCGCCGTCGGGGAAGTTCTGGTCGGCCGGCTCGCGCCACTGCACGACGAACCGCAGCTTCGCGTCTTTCGCCAGTTCGGGCGTCAACGCGCCGCCGGGGGCGCGCGTGCCGAGGAAGTTCAGTTGCGGCGACCAGTTGTCCGCGGGGAGCTTCGTGCCGGAGGGCGCGAACTCCATGAGGCCGTCGCGGTTGGCGTCGAGGAACGGCCCGCCCCACACCGCGGCCCCGGCGGCGCTGGCGGCCTGCACCCACACCAGCGGCGGCTTCGGCACCGCGTCTTCATCGACGGGCCGCTTGGTCACGCGCGGCGGCTGCGCGTTCGCCCGCAGGTCGATGATCGCCGCGAACTCGCTCAGCGCGTCCAGCGGGTAGCCCGACTCCCACGCGAGCGTATTCACGAACACCTGCGTGCCGAGTAGGGCCGTGGTCACTTCCTTCTGGTACGTGTTGAACCGGTTGACGTAGATCGTCAGGTTCTTCTCCTTCGCAATCGCCGCTTCGAGGTCGATCTTCGTCTTCATTCGCCGCTTGACCGCTTCCGGGGCGTCGCTCAGGTCGGAGTACGCGCTCTTGTAGGCGTCGATGGCGTTGAGCTTCTCGCGCTCCAGCAGGGCCGAGCGGAGCGCGAGTTCGTTCAGCCGGACGCGCAGCGCGTCGGTGTATTGCAACTCGCCGCGCGCGAGTTTGATCGTGGTGTTCAGGTGGAAGAAGCAACCGGGGTCGATGCGCACCAGCACCAGGTCGATGTCCGGCGCGGCGGCGGCGAGCACCTTCGCGGCGGCGGTGCCGCTGCCGAGGCGCGTGAAGTCCGCGTTCGCGGGAACCAGCTCCGCGGTCAGTTCCGTTGTCAGGTCAACGATCCGAGTGCGCTTCGGCAGTTCGGTGCCGATGAGCTTGTCCGCACCGGTGAAGTCGGAGCCGATGAGAACGACCTTCACGCCCTTGCCGGTGTAGCCCAGCGCGTGCAGCTTGTCGAGGTTCGCGGCCTTCACCGCGTCCGCGGGCGCGGTGCCCTTCCCCCCTTGCGCGAGCGCGATCGTCTCCGCACCCTGGCGCGGCAGCCGAATGTACATCACGCCGGGTTCGGTGGCGAACGTCTCAACGAGCGCCGCGCGCGGGAACCGAACGCTGGCGACGTTGCCGATCACGCCGTCGAGCGACGAGCCGATGTACTTGCCCGAAACGAGCGTGCGAAGGGCTTCCACATCCTCGATGCGGTTCTCAAACACGATCTCCGCGCGAAGCGGGGCGTCTTTCGCCGCCGGGTTCAGCAGCGCGGCCCGCAGGTCGGCGGAATAGCGGAGCTGGGCAGGCAGCACCGGCGGCGGGCTGAACGGCGTGGGAAACTCGGTGATCGGCAGCACTTCGGCCCAGCGCAGCGGGTTGCGGTCGCGTAGCGGGGTCGGCAACTTGCTGACCGGCGTGTTCGAGGCGAACCAGCCGCTCGGCTCGGAGCGCACGTCCTTCACCAAGAGGTTGAGGCTCTTGTAAGGGACGTACCCGCGGACCAGTGTGTAGCCGACGGTGTCGTAACCGAGTGCCTCGACGAAGCCGAGTTGCGCGAGGTGCCCGACGAGCTGTCGGTGTAACTGCTGTTGGACGGGGCCGAGCAGCCCGGTGCGGAGCGCGAGCTTGATCGCGACCGGCTTGTCCGGCGCATCGGGGTACGCGAACCCGGCCGGGGCGAACAGGATGTTCTGCACGCGCGGGTCGTTCAAAACAGCTTCGACCTTGTTGCCGGGGATCGTGCCGACGAATCGCTCCGCGGTCGGGTCGAGGATGTCCAGTTCGTGAATCGGGTCGTCCTTCAGCGCGTTCACGAAACCGAGGCCGGCGAGGTGCTTTTCGAGGACGCGGTACTGCCGGATGCGTTCGTCGCGGTCGGCGCGAATGCGGTAGCGGATCTGAACGTCCACCGACTTGGCGCGCTCCGGCTCCTTGATCTGCGCCGGCGCGAGTGTCGCGGTGGAAGCGAGAAGGAGGGCCGCGAGGGTTATACGTGCGAGAGCGTGCGACATGGTGGCATCCTGAACCGGCGCGCGGAAGTTCCTATTCCATCGTGCCCGCTGAATGCCCGCTTGCCAAGCGTGCGTGCAGAGAAAATGGCGAACGGCCGGCGTCAGCCGGCCGGT
>SXHE01000903.1 GCA_005773755.1 Planctomycetia bacterium | reverse complement strand
GCCGGTGTCAGCCGGCCGGTGAGAGCGTTGTCGTGTTCACCGGCCGGCTGACACCGGCCGTTCGCCATCACACCATGACCACACCGCGCACCCTCTCCTGCCTCGCGCTCTTTATTCTCACGCTGCGTCTGACCGCGGCGGAGCCGACGGTGCGCGAGGTGTCCGTGCGCGGGTTGCAGGTCGGCGGCACCACCACCATCAGTGTCACCGGCGACGACCTCGGCAAAGCCCCACAACTGTTCTTCCAGTTCGCCGCGAAGCAAACCCTCAAGCCGGGCAACACCGACAAGAAGGCCGACTTCGACGTTGAACTGAAGGACGTGACGCCGGGCCTGCACCACCTGCGCGTCGTCACCGAGGGCGGCGTGAGCCTGCCCGTCGTGATCGGCGTGGACGCGCTCCCGCAGAAGCCGTTCGCCGCGAAGATCGACGCGCTGCCGGTCGCGCTGCACGGCACGCTGACCGGCGCGACGGTGCTCGAAACCAGCTTCACCGGCACGAGGGGCCAAAAGCTGGTCGTCGAGGTCGAATCGCAGCGCGTCGGCGGCAAGCTGCGCCCTGTGATCCACCTTTACACCGCGAAG
Source organism: Planctomycetia bacterium (assembly GCA_005773755.1). Classification (GTDB taxonomy): domain Bacteria; phylum Planctomycetota; class Planctomycetia; order Gemmatales; family Gemmataceae; genus Gemmata. The sequence continues at coordinate 5,427 of SXHE01000903.1, read as the reverse complement.
AAGCTGCAACTGGAATGGGCGTGGGGCACGCCCGCGCTCGGCGGCGACGCGCGGCTCACCGCGACGCTCCCCGCGGACGGCACCTACACCGTCGCACTACACGACGCCGAGTACGCGGGGCCAAGTCCGGGCAACTTCCGCCTCAAGATCGGGGCGTTCGACTTCGCGGAGCAACTGTTCCCGCCGGTCGTGACGAAGGACACCAAGAGCGTCGAGTTGCTCGGCCCGACGCCGGCAAAGATCGACCTACCCGCGGCGCGCGGCGCGTTCGTCGCGCTCGACTGGCCGAAGGCCGGCGTGTGGAGCGGCCCGCGGCCGTTCGTGGAAGTGAGTGCCCGGCCGGAGTTCATCGAAGCGAGTGGCAAGGCGCTCGACCTGCCCGCGGGGCGCGTCGGCGTGTGCGGCAAGCTCGCCACGACGGGCGAAGAGGACAAGTACCGCGTCGCCGTTGTGCCGAACACGAAGGTCCGGTTCGAGGTCTTCGCCGAGCGCATCGGCTCGCCCGTCGATGCGGCGCTCGTGATTCGCGACGAGAAGGGCGCGACGCTCGCGCAGGCCGAAGATTCGCCCGGCACGCTCGACCCGGCGCTCGAATACACGGTGCCCGACAAGGTGACGGCGCTAATCGTGAGTGTGGTCGATTCGCAGGGCCGCGGCTCGCCGCGCGGCGTCTACCGCATGACCATCGACCCGCTGAAAAGCGAGGGGCTGGACGACTTCCGGCTGACGACGCCGCTCCAGCGCCTCAGCATCCCGGCCGGCGGGCGCGCGGTCGTGCCCGTGTTCGTCGAGCGGCGTGGGTTCGTCGGCAAGATCGACTTGTTCACCGGCCTGCTGCCTGCGGGCGCGAAGTTCGACGGCCTCACCATCCCCGCGGACGCCGACGGCACGCTCGTCACGCTGACCGCGGACGGCGCGGTTCCCCCGTCGCTGCTCACCTGGAAGGGCAAGGGTGGGAGCGACGAGCGCGCGGTCGGGTTCCGCGGCCACCCGCTCGAACGGCTCCAACCGTGGCTCGCCACCGAGTTCGCCGTCGCGCCGACCAGCGCGAAGGCCACGGACTTCGCCATCGACTGGAAAGCGCCGACCGCCGAAGTGGGGCTGTCCCCTGCGGGCAAACTCGCGCTGCCGGTGAAGCTCACGCGCACCGATGTCGCATCGCCCGTGCGCCTGACGATCCTGACGAGCCTCTCGCCGGTGTTCGTGAACAACCAACCCGATGTGAACCGCGCGATCCGCCTCGAACGGCCGACCGAGTTCGGCGCGAAGGTGAGCGAGGGTGACGTGCCGCTGCTCGTGCCCGCCGACCTGCCCGCCGACTCGTATCAGGTCGCGGTGCTGGCCGAGCTGCTGACCGCCGACAAACAGCGCGTGCAGGCCAGCGCCGTCACGCCCGTGCGCGTGCTCAAGGTGAAGCTCCCGGCCGCGGTGAAGTTCGACGCACCGAAGTTCGAAGCGAAACTGGACGCCAAGACCGGCGCGACGGTCGAACTGAAGGGCACAATCGAGCGGCTAAACGGCTTCGCGGGCGAAGTGTCAGTCGCGCTGACGGGCCTACCCGCCGGCGTGCCGGTCCCGGCCGCGAACACCGTCAAGGCCACCGACAAGACGTTCGCGTTCAAGCTCGTGCTGCCCGTCGGCACCGCCGCAGGCGAAGCGAAATTGAAGCTGACCGCGACCGCGATTGACGCCAAGCCGCCCAACGCGCGCGTCAAGGTGCGCGAGGTCGAAGCGACGCTGGCCGTGATTGCCGCGCCGAAGTGACCCCTGGGACCGCGGGCGTCCCGCCCGCTGTTAAGCGTGCCGGTCGGCTTTCACGGAACCGCATCACACCAACCCTGGTTCAGCAGCGGGCGGGACGCCCGCGGTCCTAGGTACGATCATTCCGAGGCCCTCCACATGACACGCCTTCTCCTTCTCGCCTGTGTCGCGCTGCTGCCGGCTCCGTTGTTGGCGGCCGATGTGCGCGTGTCGCCGGCGGCTATCGAGATCAAACACCACCGCCAGCCGCACGCGATTCAGGTGCTCGGCACCAGTGTGGACGGCTACTCGCTCGACCTGCGCGACGGCGCGACCTTCGCCAGCGACAATCCGAAGGTCGCGACCGTTGAAGGCGGGTGGGTAAAGCCGGTCGGCAACGGCACCGCGAAGATCAGCGTGACCGCGGACGGCAAGACGGTCACGGTTCCGGTTACCGTCGCGCTGCCGGACAAGGAATCGGCGATCAGCTTCCGACACGAGATGATGCCCGTGCTGTCGCGGGCCGGGTGCAACGCGGGCGCGTGTCACGGCTACTCGCTCGGCAAGAACGGGTTCAAGCTGTCGCTGCGCGGCCCGGACCCCGACCTCGATTACTTCGCCATCGTGAAGGACTCGGCCGGGCGGCGGGTCAACTTTCAGGTGCCGCAGAACAGCCTGCTGGTCGCGAAGGCCCGCGGCGACTCGGTCCACGAGGGCGGCACGCGGTTCAACCGCGGCTCGCTCGCGGACACCATCTTCACGAGCTGGATCGCGCAAGGCGCGCCCAACGACTCGAAGGACGTGCGCGAGGTCGTGCGCGTCACGATGGTGCCTGACAAGTTGGTGCTCAAGCCCGGCCAGTCGCACCGCGTCCAACTGATCGCGGAGTACACGGACGGTGCGAAGCGCGACGTGACACGGCTCGGCATCTTCGCAGTCAACAACGACCGCTTCGCGACCGTGGACGAGGACGGCAAGGTGACGGCCGGTGTCGCGGGCGAGACCGCGGTGCTGGGCCGGTTCGAGCGCGTGTTCGCCGCCACCGGTGTGACCACGCTCGCCGCTGGCGGCGCGTTCACGCCCGCGCCGGTGCCGGCCGACGTGATCGACAAGCCCGTCGTCGAGAAGCTGAACCGCTTGAAGATTACGCCGTCGGGCATCGCGGGCGACGAGGAGTTCCTGCGCCGGGTGTACCTCGACCTGATCGGCCTCCAGCCCAAGCCCGACGAGGTGCGGGCGTTCCTCGCCGACACCGACGCGAAGAAGCGCGAGAAGCTGGTGGACGCGCTGTTCGAGCGCCCGGAGTTCGTCGACCACTGGTCGCTCAAGTGGGGCGACCTGCTCCAGAACTCGCGGAACGCGGTGAGCGCGCCGGCCCTGTTCCAATTCCGCGAGTTCATCCGAAGCGCGGTTGCGGCCAACACGCCGATGGACGAGTTCACGCGCAAGATGCTAACTGCGAAGGGCGGCCACACCGACGACCCGGCCAGCGTGTACCTGACGATCAGCAAGGACACGAACGACACCATCGAGCGCGTGACGCAGGTGTTCTGCGGCGTGCGGATGTTGTGCGCGCGGTGCCACTCGCACCCGATGGAGAACTGGACGCAGGCCGACTACTTCGGCCTCGCGAGCTTCTTCACGCAGGTCAGCGCGCGCCAGGACGTGCGGTTCCCGAACCTCGGCAACACCAAGTTCGTGAGCGTCAGCGCGACCGCCGGCCCCGCGACCAACCCGCGCACCGGCCGCGCGCAACCGCCGCGGTTCCTCGGCGGCGAAGAGCCGAAGCTCGAAGCGAACGTGGACCGGCGCGCGGCATACGCGAAGTGGCTGACCGACGCGAAGAACCCGTTCTTCGCCCGCGGGCTGGTGAACCGGTACTGGAGCTACTTCTTCCACCGCGGCATCATCGACCCGGTGGACGACATCCGCGCGACCAACCCGCCGATCAACCCGGAGCTGCTCGACGCGCTCACGGCCGACTTCGTGAAGAGCGGGTTCGACGCCAGGCACCTGATGCGCCGCATCGTCCTCTCGCAAACGTACCAGCGGACGGGCGTACCGAACACGAGCAACAAGAACGACGACCAGAACTTCTCGCACGCGGTCCCGCGGCGCGTGCCGGCCGAGGCGCTGCTCGATTCGCTGGTGCAGGCCACCGCGATTCCCGAAGGGCTGCCCAACGGGTTCCGCGCGGCGCAACTGCCGGACGCGAGCGTCGAGAACCCGTTCCTCCGGTTGTTCGGCAAGCCGCAGCGGATGGACGCCTGCGAGTGCGAGCGCGACAACGGCTCGAACATGCTGCAAGCGCTGCACTTCCTGAACGGCAAGAGCATCCTGGGCCGCGTGCGGAACCCCGGCGCGCGGCCGGCGCTGCTGATGCAAAAGAAGATGACCGACGACGAGCTGGTGAAGGAGATTTACCTGTGGTCGCTGGCCCGGTTCCCGAACGAGAAGGAACTGGCGCTGGGCCGCGAGTTCCTCAAACTGGGCGACGACCGCGCCGCCGGGGCACAAGACCTGATGTGGGCACTTCTGAACAGCAAGGACTTCCTGCTGGTGCGGTAGGTCGTGGTCGAGTTGGGCTTCGCGAGCGAGCGACGAGCCGGAAGCGTAAGCGACGGACGAGCAATGGGCGTGAGGGGCGTTCCGCGAAGCGCCCACCACTCCACTGCTCGTCCGTCGCTTACGCTTCCGGCTCGTCGCTCGCAAAGCCGCGCTCGCCCCTGCACTACACGTCCACGAACACACCCAGGCCCAGGATCGGGTCGGAGACGAGCTGGCTCATCATGGCCCCGGTGGTGCCGTTGAGCACGACGGCCTTGCTCCCGGTGCCGAGCAGGATTTCCGCCAGGTTGGAGCCGCTCACGTTGCCCGCGCCAACGCGGGCCGGAGTGGTGGGGGCGATCACGAGATCGGTGCGCTGCGACGCGCCGCCGGTCCCGGCGGTGTTCGGGGCGAAGAAGCTGCGCACCTCGTTACCCTGCTGGTTCACCGCCTTGACGTGCGTGCCGAACTGCGGGTTCGCCGCGGTGCTGATGATCTCGGCCAGCCCGTCACCGGTCAGGTCGCCGACCGCAAGGTTGATGACGCCGGCGTAGCCCTGATAGCCGATGAACGAGGTGAGCAGTGCGAGGTCGGTTCCGCTGAACGCCTTGATGTGGCCGCTGCCGCCCGGCCCGGCGATGACCGCGATGTCGGCCCGGCCGTCGCCGTTGATGTCGCCCGCGGCCACGTTCACCCCGCCGCCGAATCCCTCGTAGGCGAAGAACGAGCGGATCAGCCCGCCGTTCGCGCCGCTGAACACCATCACGTGCGTGGACTGGGTCGCGGTGCCGACGACAATGTCGGTGATGCCGTCGCCGTCCACGTCGCCCGCGGCCAGCGACACCCCGCCGGTGTAACCGGGGAACGCGAAGAACGAGCGGATCTCCGCGCCGGTGGTGCCGTCGAAGGCTTTAACGTGCCCGCCGCCGGTCGCGGTGGCGACGATCACGTCGTCGATCCCGTCGCCGGTCAGGTCGCCCACCGCTACGGCCACGCCGCCCGCGAACCCGACGAACGGCGACAGGGTGAACTTCGCCGCGCCGGTGGCCGCGTCCAGCACCCGCACCTGCGACGCGACACCCGTATCCGAACCGACCACCGCGATCTGCGAACTGGCCGCGGTCATCACCGGGGGCAGCG
>SXHE01000902.1 GCA_005773755.1 Planctomycetia bacterium | reverse complement strand
GCCTGGACGGGACCGGCAAATCGACGCAGTGTCGGTTGCTGGTCGAGTGGCTGACCGCGCAGAAGGTGCCGGTCACGGCCTGCACCGACCCCGGCGGCACCGCGCTGGGCCAGCAGTTGCGGCAGGTGCTCCTGTTCGGTCGCGAACACAACAGAGCGACCACCACCGAGGCCATGCTGATCATGGCCTCACGCGCGCAGCTCGTGGAAGAGGTGATCCGCCCGGCGCTGGCCCGCGGCGATGTCGTCATCTCCGACCGCTACCTGCTGGCGAACGTCGTGTACCAGGGGCACGCGGGCGGGCTGAACGCGGCCGATCTGTGGACCGTCGGTCGGTTCGTGACCGGCGGACTCGACCCCGACCTCACGCTCGTCTTCGACCTGCCGCCCGACGTGGCCGCGACGCGCCGGAACCGCGAAGCGGACCGGAGGGAGGGGCGCGGCGACGAGTACTTCACGCGCGTCCGCACCGGCTTCACCTACGAGGTCGGGATGAAGCCGGACAAGCTCAAGCTCATCGACGCGACCCCGGACGCGGACGCGGTTCAGGTCGCCGTGCGGCGCGAGGTCGCGCGACTGTTGGGCGAGCACGACTGGAACGTGAAGGCGTAAGTGTTCGGACGCGCGCGGCTTCGTGAAAGGAATCCGACATGTCGTGGGACCGCATTCGCGGGCAGGACGCGGCCCGAAACACGCTCCTCGGGGCCGCCGCGCGCGGGCGACTCGGGCAATCGTATCTGTTAGTCGGCCCCGAAGGTGTCGGCAAGCGGTTGTTCGCGCGCGAACTGGCGAAGGCGCTGCTGTGCGAGAACCCGCCAAACACTATGACCGCGTGCGACCGGTGCCCGGCGTGTACGCAGGTCGAGGTCGAATCGCACCCGGACCTGCTGTTCCTCCGCACGCCCAAAGACAAGCAAGAGCTGCCCATCGAGGACATGCGCGCGTTCTGCGGGCACCTGTCGCGTAAGGCGGCGCGCGGCCGGCACAAGATCGGCATTGTCGAAGACGCCGACGACTTCAACGCGGCCTCGGCAAACGCCTTCCTCAAGACGCTCGAAGAGCCGCCGCCCGACGCGCTGCTGTTGCTGATCGGAACGAGCACCGACCGGCAGTTGCCCACGATCCTGTCGCGCTGCCAGCTCGTGCGGTTCGCGCCGCTGGCGCAAGCGGACGTGTCCGCGATCCTCGCCGCGCACGGCATCGACGACGCGACCAAGCGCGACCGGCTCGCGCGCCTCGGCGCGGGCAGCGCCGGCCGCGCGCTTGCGCTCGACGACGACAGCATCTGGCAGGTGCGGCAGAAGTTGGTGGAAGGGCTGACCGGCGCGCGGGCAAGCTTCCAGCCGCTCGCGGAGACGTGGGCCAAGTTCCACGAGGACGCCGGCAAGGACAAGGGCGCGGCCCAGCGGATGCGCGCCTCGGTGGTGCTTCAGTTCCTCATCGAAGCGGTCGGGCACGCGCTGAAGCTGTCGCTGGGCGCGGCGGTGCCGGGCCTCGGCGCGGCCGAAGCCGCGCGGCTCCGGGCGTTCGCGGAGCGCGTCGGCACCGACGGGCTGATGGAGCTGTTGGATCAGTGCGTCGAGGCCGACTTCCACGTCGAGCGCCGCGTACAACTGATTCTGATCGTCGAATCGGTGGTCGAGAAGTTCACGCGGCTGTCGAAGTGAATTGGGCTTGGCCCGGTCGATGGGCTTCGCTATGTGCGACCCATGCGCCGCATCCTTCCACTCTTGTGCCTCGTCTTCGCCGGGTGCAGCAACGCCCCGGTCGCGGGTTTCCTCGATAACTGCTTTCCGAGTCGTGCGCGGGTGGAGCCAGAGAAGAAGCCCGGCGTCGATGTGCGGCCTGGTCCCGTGGATCCGCTGCGCCCCGGCCCCGCGCCGGGGCCGAACCCGACGCCCGGCCCGATCCCGCCGCCAGACTTCCCGAACCCCTAGTGCTCGCGAAGCCGCGAGCGGCTACAGTGCGACAGCCACTACCTCGAGCTTCAGCCCCTTCATCAGTTCGAGCCAGTCGGTGCGCCAGGCGGCGAACGCCTTCTTGCCGGCGGGCACCTTCGCGCGAAGCGACGCGCTCAGCCCGTCGATTCCCTTTCGCACGCGCGTCAGTTGCTTCGGCATGATGGCCTGCACCGTGGTGCGGATGCACTTGAGTCGCTCCGCGCCGACGCTCGCGTCCTGAATGTCGCCCAACACTTCCTGAACGCGCTCCACCGCGGGGTACACGGTTTGCCGCATCGACGGGGGGAAGCAGTCCGCGAACAGCTCGATGGCGTAGCGCAGGCGCTTGCCGACGATGCGGAGCGCGTGCAGCGCGTCGGCCTCCGCCGGGTTCGCTTCCACGGTCGCTGTGAACGTGCGGAACAGGTCGCCCAACTGTTGGGCCGCGAGCGCGCCGAAGTTCGCCGGCGCATCATCCCCTTCGGGCGCGCGGGCCCGGTCGGGCAATTCGGCGCTGATCTCCGCGAACCGCGGCCCGGCCTCGGTCGCGGCGCTCATCAGCCGCTCTTGCGAGGCGGCGCGCTGCCCGAACGCGTATCCGCTGAGGAAGTCGAGTGCGGGCTTGGCGGTCGCCGCGGTCAGCGGCTTCGCGCCGGGCAGCGCCGCGAGGAACACGTCCCAGTCGCGCGCGTCGCCGGCCGCGCGGCGCAGCACCCGCAGCACGTCCTTCACTTCCTTCAGGTGCTTACGCGGCAGCGCGCTGGCGAACACACGCAACGCGGCACCGGCGCGGCGCGTGCCGACGCGAAACTGGTGAACGTATTCGACGTCTTCGTGCGGCTTCTCGACCGCGAGCGGGAGGAAGTGCCGGACCACCGCGAACCGGGCCGCGAGTACGGTCTTCGCCGCGTCCGCGACCGGCATACCGGGTGTGAGGCCCGCGATCCACTTTCCGTCGGCCATGATTAGTTCTCAACTACTTCCCGTACAACTCCGCCACACGCGCCGCCTGTTGGCGCTCCGCGAGCCAGTCATTCACCTGCTTCGTTTCGGCGACGAGCGCGTCCACCTGTTTGCGCTCGTCGCGGATCGCGCCGGCCGTTTCCCCTGGAATTGCTAGATACGCGCGGCCCAGTTCTTCGGCCATGCGCGCGCCGAGCGCCGCGCGGAACTTGCTGCGGATCGCGGACCACCGCACGGGCAGCAGCATCAGGATGAGCAGGTGCAGCACGATCACCACCAGCAGCGGGATCAGCACGACGAGCGAGATCTGGAACATGCCCGGTACTTCGGCGCGAACGAAGAAGTTCCAGAGCAGGTAGCCCACGGTCGCGACGAGCGACAGCTCCGGCAGCGTGTTCGCGAACACGCTCAGCGTGCCGCGCAGCAGCTTCCGCCAGCCGGTGGGGTGCGTGGCCCGGCGCTCGACTTCGGCCAGCGCGTCGATCACGGCGCGCGTCGCCTTGTCGCGCCAGTTGAGCCGGCCGGCGCTCGTGGTCGGGTCGCTGAGGAGCGCGAGCGGGAATCCCTTCGAGTCGCCCTCGACGAGCAACCGGTTGATGAGCGCGGTACCGCGCTGGTCGAGCACGCGCTCGCCCGCGGTTTCGGCACACTTTTGCACAAACTCACCGAGGTTCCATTCGGTCGGCGTTTCGACGCGCCCGCCCATCAGCTTGCTCTTCAGCCCCAGGAGGGGAATCTTGTCGCGCAGCCCGCTGCCGGTGTAGCGCAACCGCGTCGTCAGCCGCATGTACGCGGCCATCAGCCCGCGGTAGCGGGCCTGATCTTCGACGCTGAAGTGGTGCTCGACTTCGGTTTGGTACGGCT
>SXHE01000901.1 GCA_005773755.1 Planctomycetia bacterium | reverse complement strand
CGACCCGGTCCGCAAGCGCGGCAAGCGCATCATCGAGATCATCCGCGAGACCGAGGACGGCCGCGCCCAGGGCGAGGTCCGCGCCCACCAGGTGCCCGCCGGTGCCCACATGCGCGTTCACCCGAACGAGTACGTGAAGGAAGGCGACCCGCTCGTTCACGGGCCGCTGGTCCCGCACGACATCCTCAAGATCCGCGGCGAGCAGGTGGTGCAGGAGTACCTGGTCCGCGAGGTGCAGTCGGTGTACCGGTCCCAGCGCGTGGACATCGACGACAAGCACATCGAGATCATCGTCGCGCAGATGCTGCGCAAGGTGAAGGTCACGCTGACCGGCGACACCGGCCTGCTGCCGGGCGCGGTGATGGACAAGTTCGCGTTCAACGAGGTGAACCGCCGGCTCACCGAGGAGTGCGTGAAGGTCGCGGGCAAGGGTGACACCGAGCTGATCGAGGGCCGCGTGTACAGCCGCGAGGCCTACGACGAGGAAGTGAACGCGCTGGAGAAGAAGAAGAAGAAGCCGACGTTCACCGTTCCGGAACCGGCGAGCTGCGAGGTCCAGTTGCTCGGCATCACGAAGGCGGCCGTGCAGTCCGACAGCTTCATCAGCGCCGCGAGCTTCCAGGAAACGACGAAGGTGCTGACCGAGGCGGCCCTCGCCAGCAAGGTGGACTACCTCGTCGGCCTGAAGGAGAACGTGATCCTGGGTCACCTGATCCCGGCCGGCACCGGGTTCAAGACCCACCAGGAGGCGCAGGTGAAGATCACCGCGCCCGACGGCGCGCCGCACCACGCCCCGGCCGCGGAAACCGCCGGGTAGTTGCGCCTGTATGCTGTTCCAAATTAGTAGGCACACTCCGTGTGCCGTGGCTGTACTTCGCGTTCAGCTGCGGCACACGGAGTGTGCCTACTACTATTTTTCTAGCTTCTTCAACAGCTCCCCCACCCGCTCGTAAAACGCGCGCTCCCACTCCGGTGCGAGTAGGCAGTCGCTGTCTTCCTGCGCGCCGCCCGTGTTTAGGAGCTGCTTCGCGGTGGGCGTGTAGTAGATGTAGCCGTTCGTGTACCCGGCCACGAACGTGGTCTTCGTCGGCGCGGCCCGCTTCACGTTCAGCCCGATCTCGACCGTCAGCTCGCCGGGGAACGTGACCAGCACGAAGTCGCCGATGCGCATTCCGACCAGTTCCACTTCCAGCGGCTTGCGCCCCGCGGCCAGGTTCGTTGCCTGATGTTTCTGCAGCAGCGCGAGGTTCGTTTGCACGCGCGTGACGCGCTCCATCGTCAGCACGTTGTCCATGTAGGCTTGTAGGTTCTTCCGGTTCCCATCGTCGAGCTTCAGCAGGTCGCTTCGGCCCTGGGCCTTCTCGGTCATGTACAGGTGTGAGTAGTACGACGGGAACTCCTTCGACAGGTTGTACTTGTTCGCGAGTTCGAGGAACGTCTTGAGGTTGAGGCTCGTTCCCTTCAGCGCCTTCACCAGCCGTGCCTGTTCCGCCACGAGCGCGTCAATGCGCTCGGAGTGGTCCGCGCGCGGCAGCGCCAGCTGCTCGTTGCGGATCGCGAGCGCCACCCCGTCACCGCACTTGATCTTGCGTACGGCCTGTAGCACGCTCAGGCCGAGTGTGTTGCCCAGCGGTTCGGCGTGCCGCGGGTGCGACACGTCCTTGTACCGCACCGGGTTCAGGTCGCCGCCGCACCCCTGTACGAACAGCGCGATCGTTCCTTCGCTCAGATTGTTCTCGATCACTTTCGAGGCGAAGCCGCTCAGGTCCGCGGTGTTGCCGTCGCCGTTGACGCCCATGATCGGGTGGCACGCGAAGTTGTACACCACCGCGAGCGTGCGACCGTCGGCGCGGTCGATGCGCAGCACGCCGATCTGTGGGTCGATTGGGCCGGTGCCGACTACCTCGTCGTCGGGCGGAAGCGAGTAGGCGTGGCGCACGTCGGCTTCTTTCCCGCTCTTGAGCTTCAGCCGCCGATTTTCGGACACGCGGTCCTCGTGCCCGACGCCGACGCCGACCGTGACCGGCACCAGGTTCGCGGTCGCGGCCTTCACCGCATCAACGGTCTTGTCGTCCACGTCGGCGCACACGATCCCGTGGCAGTGGCTCGCGTTCACCACCACGCTTTCCGGCGCGATGTTAAGCTCCTTCTGGAGCCGCGCGCGCACTTTGCCGAGGTAGTCGTTCCCGATGTACCCGATCTCGCCGACCGCGACCGCGTCGAGCGTGACCAGCACCACAGTCGTCGTGTCGCTCTTGAGCACGAGCGCCTTCACATAGAGTGGATCGTTGAGCGGCAGCACCTTCTTGTTGGTGATCTCGACCTTCGCGACCCCGGCCCGCAGTTGCCCGGCTTTCCGCGGCGGCTCTTTCGGCTTAGGCGGTTGTTCGGCAACCGGCGCGCCTGGTGGCACTTCCACCGGTCGCGGCACCTCGCCACAACCCAACAGTGCGAGCGCGAACGCAACAACCAGAGTCTTGCGCGTCATCGTGGGGACTCGTGTACGGGGGAAGGGTGCGTCAGTCGCGAAGCGGCAGTTCGCACGCGCGGAGCAGCGTCTCCTGCACGGCAAGGTCGTGTTCGGCCGAGAAGTCGTTGAGCTTCTCGCCGCGGATCACGCGCGCCATGTCCGCGGCGTCATCGACGTAGCGCGTGTACTTCGGGAACTTCACGTCCTGCGTTCCCTTCTTGTACGCGCCGCGGGCCTGCGACAGCGACACCCGCGCCGCCGGGTTGTCGAGCGGTTGAATGTGGAACGTGCCTTCCGTGCCACACACCACGAGGTGTCGGCGGTCGCCGCCCTCCACCTCCAGCGCACTCGACTTCACGCTCGCGGTCGCGCGCGGGTAACTCAAGACAGCGAGCATATTGTCGAGCAGTTTGTCGTCGAGCACGGACGAGTGCCGGTTGAACGCGGTCACGTCCTTCGGCTTGCCCAGAACGCCGATCACGAGGTCGAGCACGTGGCAGCCGAGTTCGAACATGAGACCGCCCCGGTGCTCCGCGAGCCGCTTGCGCTCGGGCGCGGCGATCACCTTGCTCATCACCGCGTGCACCTCGAACACCTCGCCGAGCCAGCCCTTCTTGAGGAACTCGCGGAGCAGCACGACCGCGGGGTTGTAGCGGTACATGTAGCCCATCTGCACAAGTAACTTCTTCCTCGCGGCGGCATCGAGAACGCCCTTCAACTTCGGCACTGATTCGCCGGCGGGCTTGTCGATGTGGACGTGCATTCCGGAGTTCACGCACGCGCTGGCGTTATCGAGCAGGTCGCGAACGCGGGTTTCCACCAGCACCGCTTGCAGGCCGGGCGTTTCGAGAAGCTGGTCGCGCGTCAGCCACTTCAGCCCTCGATACGGGGCCGCGTCCTCGGCCCGCTTGCGAAGGTCCGCGTCCGGTTCTACAACGCCGACCACTTCGTAATCGGGCGAATCGCGATAGACCGACAACTTGCTCGCGTGCGCGTGCCCGACGCCGATCTGCCCGACCTTGATCCGCTTCGGGTGCTTGGGGTCGTTCGCACGTGCCGCGCCGACGACGGCGACCGCACCGAGGTGAGTGATCGCGTCGCGCCGTGTGATGGTGGGCATGTGTGCCGTGGTGTGAGGAGCAACGGGCGAGTTGCGGTGATTCCGAGACGCTAGCCGGGTGGCGCGGTGAAGTCAAAGACCTTCCGGGCTTGCCACGCGGACGAGTAGAGAGTTTGGGTTTTCCTTGCGACGCGCGCGGCCCGCCACTACGATGCCCGGCTGATCCATCTCTCCCACCGGTCGGCCCGATGCGCGATGTGCGGTTAGCGGTGTGCCACCCCGATGAAGCCGTGCGCGCGGGAATCGCGGCCCGTCTTCACGGCGCGAGCGTCGTGCCGATCGCGGACTGTGAAGCAGCAATGTGCGCCGGACTCGGCGCGCCGGAAGAGATGCTCCGCGCGGGGATTCACGTACTCCTGGTCGCGGAGCCGTGCCAGTCCGCGACGGGGCTTGAGGTACTCTCACATGTCGCGCGCGGTTCCGGCGCGAAGCTCGCGCACGTCAACCCCGACCGCTACCTCCCGTCGCGACAACTCGTCCGCAAGCAACTCGCCGGTCCGCTCGGCGACACGGGCCTGATCCGCACCCACCGTTGGGACGCGCGCCCGGCAGCGGAAGTCGCGGGGCTGCCGGAACCGCTGCTGCGTGACATCGACGTGGCGCTGTGGCTCGCGGGTCGCGTGCCCGATCGCGTGTGCGCGGTCGGGAACACCTCCGACGCGGGCCGCGTGGTTCAAGTTCACCTCGGTTTCCCTCACGGCGGGTCGGCGCTGCTCGACTACACCGACACGCTTCCGCAAGGCGAAGGCTACACGTCGCTCTCCGTGATCGCGGCAAGCGGGGCCGTCTACGCCGATGACCAACAGAACACACAGTTGCTGTACGGTGGCGGAAGGCCACTCGCCCTTCGTGTGAGCGAGGGGACGACGGCACTCGCCGCACTCGCGCAGGAGTTCGTGAACGCGATTCGCGATGATCGCGAGTGCGCCCGAAGCAACTGGAAGGCGGTGTTTGCGGTCGCGGGCGCGGCGACGCAATCGCTCGCGTCGGGCCGCGCCATCGCGCTGGAGGCACCGACGTGACACGCAAGTTCCGCTGTGCCGTTCTCAGCGTGGTGAAGCACGACTACGTCGCGCGGGGTGTGATGTCGCACCCGCGGTTCGAATTGGTCGTGGTCGTGGACGACCCGCACGTTCCCCAATGGACGCACGAACGGAACCAACAGTTCGCGGACGCGAACCGCGTTCCCTACGTGCGTGATGTGGAGCGCGCGTTGCGCGAGTTCGACGTTCAGGTTGCCATCGTCAGCCCGGAAGCCGAGCGGCACACGAGCATGAGCATCCGCGCGGCGCGTGCGGGCAAGCACATCGTTCAGGACAAGCCGCTGGCGACCCGCCGAGCCGATGCCGACGCGGTCGTTGCGGCGGTCGCATCCGCTGGCGTGCGGTTCCTGATGTGGAACCGGAACTTCATGCCCGCGGTGCTGCACGCGCGCGAGCAAGTCGCCGCCGGTGCGATCGGCGCGCCGCGCGCGATCCACGCGGACTTCTATTTCGCGAAAGACGCCGGCCCCGTAACGGGGTCGCGCCAGCCGGGCTACCCGCCCATCGACTGGCAGGTGCACCAGATCGCAGCGCACGTGGACGGCGCGGACGGCAGCCTCGGCCGCGAGCCGATGGGCGAACTGGCCTGCGAGGGCATTTACCCGCTCGGCTACATCCGCCTGCTGACCGGGGCAAACGTGCGCCGGGTGTTCGCGCGCTCGGCCGCGTTCTTCCACCAAGCCCACGCCGATAACGGCGTCGAAGACCTCGCTTCCGTCACGCTCGAACTCGACGGCGGGTTGATCGGCTCGCTCGCCATCGGTCGCATCGGGCTGGCGAGCCATCCCAGTGGCGGCGACATCAAACTGCACATCGTCGGCACCGCGGGCGCGCTGGTCGTGGACGAGTCGCGCCCGGCCGTCGGCATCTATTACAAGAACCAGCCGCCGAAGGAGTCGCGCCAGCGCCGCGTCGCCGGCGAGAACGATTTCCTGTTAGCAGACGACTTCGCCCGCGCGATCGACGAGAATCGCGACACGATCCTCGGTGTCCGCGCGAGTCACGCGATCTTCGCGACTGTCGAAGCAGCACTGGAGTCGTGCCGCACTGGTGATGTGGTTGAAGTGCGTTGAGGGACAACAAATGACCGGTCGCGAGATCATCGAATCACTTCACGCCGCGCGGCACGTCTTCTCGTCGGCCGTCGTCGGCGTGTCTCCGCAGTGGCCGGACCTCGCGAAAAAGACCGGCATCGACTTCGTGTTCGTGGACACCGAACACATCCCGCTCGACCGGCAGACGCTCTCCTACCTGTGTCAGACGTACACAGCGCTCGGGCTGCCGCCGGTGGTGCGCATCCCGTGCAATGACCCGTTCGAGGCGTGCAAGGCGCTCGACGCCGGCGCGGGCGGCATCATCGGCCCGTACCTCGAAACTGCGGATCAGGTGCGCGCGCTCGTCGGCGCGGTGAAGTTGCGCCCACTCAAGGGCCGCCGGCTCGCCGACGCGCTGCGCGACCGCTCCACTCTGGAACCGGAACTCGCGGAGTACCTGGAGAAGCGCAACGGCGACAAGATTCTGATCGCCAACATCGAGAGCGTGCCGGCGATTGAGAACCTCGCGGAGATTTGCTCCGTGCCCGGTCTCGACGCGGTGCTGATCGGCCCGCACGACCTGTCGTGCAGCCTCGGCATCCCCGAGCAGTACACGCACCCGAAGTTCGACGCGGCCGTGCGCACGATCTTGAGTACGGCGCGCGCGCGGGACGTCGGGGCCGGCGTTCACTTCTGGCTCGGCATGGATCAGGAGATCGAGTGGGCGCGGGCCGGCGGCAACCTCGTCATGCACAGTTCGGACCTCGCCGCGTTCAGCCGCACGCTGACGGCCGAAATTGCCCACCTGCGAAAGGCGCTGACGTGAGCAGCCCGCCGCCCGCCTTCTCGCTCTCGCGCACCGGTCGCCTGACGGTGCTGGCGGTCGCGTTCCTCGGCTGGCTCGGGGCCGGCGTTCACATGGCGATCACGCAGCAGACGGGGCGCGCCGCGTCCATCGACCTGCTCGCGCGCACCGGCCAGATCGACGCGCCGCGCTTCCTCGCACTGAACAAACAGCACGAGGCCGCGAAGCGGGGCGAAGCCGCACCGCTCTCGGACGCCGACGCGGTGCAGGTGAAGGCGTGGGAGGTGATCGTCGGCCGGTGGTTCGCGTGGAACCAGTGCGCGTTCCTGTTCGGGGCCGCGGCCGGCGGGCTTCTGTTCGGTTGGCTTGGCGACCGTTACGGCCGCGCGCGCGGCATGGCCCTCAGCATCATCACCTACTCGTCGTTCTCCGCAACGGTCTACTTCGTCCGAGCGCCGGAGCAGTTCGCGGCGCTCTGGTTCCTCGCGTGTTTGGGCGTGGGCGGAATGTGGCCCAACGGCGTCGCGCTCGTCGCGGAAGCGTGGTCGAACTTGTCGCGGCCCATGACCGCGGGCATCATCGGCACGTCCGCGAACGTCGGGATCTTCTTGCTGGCTACGCTCGCGAAGGTCGAGCCGATTACGCCGGACAGTTGGCGCTGGATCATGCTCGTCGGGGCCGCGCCGCTGGCGCTGGGACTGTTCGCGCTGGCCTTCGTGCCGGAGTCGCCGCGCTGGTTGGCCGCGCGCGACGAGCCGCCGCAAGCACCCGGCGCGCCGGTGCCTACTGGCGACGTGTTCCGCCCGCCGCTCGTGTGGCTCACGCTCGTCGGCATCGTGCTCGCGACGACTCCGGTGATCGGCGGTTGGGGCACCGCAAACTGGATGACGCCGTGGGCGGAGAAGGCCGGAAATGCGGCGCTCCGCGCCGACGTCCTTCAGACGCGCGCACTCACCGGCATTGTTGGCAGCTTACTCGGCGGGTGGATCGCGAGTCGGTGCGGGCGGCGCGCGACGTACTTCGTCGTCAGCCTGCTCTCGCTGCTGATCGCGCAATACGTGTTCCGGGCGCTCGTGCCGACCGACCGCACGTTCCTACTGTGGGTCGCGTTGCTCGGCTTCGTCAGCGGCATCTATTTCGGCTGGCTCCCGCTGTGCCTGCCGGAACT
>SXHE01000900.1 GCA_005773755.1 Planctomycetia bacterium | reverse complement strand
GGTGGCGGCCGTGCGCCGCGCGCCGGGGTTCTTGATCGCCCGGCCCGGCGCGAACCCGCTCGGCACGGCCCCGGCCGGCGACGCCGCGAACAGCGCGCGCAGGTCGGCCGCGGGCATCCGCACCAGGTCGTCCATCGTCTGCGGCTGCGACAGTGACACCGCGGTGTCACTCGCTCGCACAGGCAGCGCGAAGCCCAGAGTCGCCAGTACTATCAACGCGCGCGCCATGGTTCCCGGTCCTCGGTGAAGTCACCCGAACGATACACCGGAACCGGCACAGGTTGCCCGGCTCGCGTTCCTTATCTCAAGCTCACAAACGCGCGCGGCCGGCGCGACCGCGACAACCCGCGCGCGCGGGGCCCGCGTTCGACCTGTCTTCGCGGTCGGCGCTCTGCTATCCTCGGTCCCGCTGCCCACTGCCCACGGGCCGTGCGGTTTGTTAAGGTAGAGTAGTGTGGGGCGATTTCGGCACCGGGGCGCGAGCGGGGGAACCATGCGGATCGGGGTCGTCAGCGACACCCACGACCGCCAAGAGGCGGTCGCGGAAGCCGTTCGCCTCCTCATGGAGCAGCACGTCGAGCTGATTCTCCACTGCGGCGACATCGAATCGCCGGACACGGTGCGGGCATTCAAGCCCGTGCCCACGCACTTCGTTTACGGCAACTGGGACAAGGACAAGGCGAAGCTCTCGGCCGTGATCAAGGACATCGGCGGCACGCACTACGACTCGTTCGGCGCGCTCACGCTGGCCGACAAGCGGATCGCGTGGGTCCACAGCCACGAGCGGCACCAGTTGCGGCAGTTGGAGAACGCGGACTACTTCGACTACGTGTTCTACGGCCACACGCACGTGCGCGAGCAGCACCGCACCGGGCGCACGCTGGTGGCGAACCCCGGCGCGCTGTTCCGCGCGAACCCGAAGACGTGTATCGTCCTCGACCTGCTGACGGGCGAGATCAAGCCGATCATCGTGCCGGTCAAGGCGTCCGGTTCGGTCCCACACGCGCCCAGCGCCGCGCTGGACGACGGCACCGGTTCCATCATCATGCCGCCCGGTTCGCTCCCGCTCGCGAACCCCGGCCCGCTCCCCGCGCAAGACACTTCCCCCCCCCGCTGCCCCGCCGGGCTGACGGCAACCGAAGCGACTTTCGTTGTCGGTTCGCGCGGCACCCGCGCCGGGAACCTCGTGCGACCGCTCTCACAATTCACCGGGCCGCGGTGTTAGGCGCGGGCCGGTCGCTCGTCCTATTGGGTTGTACTCGCGCGCGCCGCGTTTCGATTCGCTTGTCGGTGCGCCCCAGGGGTTGCCCATGCGCCACGCCGCCACCATTTTGTGTGCCGCGCTCGCCTGCGCCCCGGTGCGCGCCGGTGACGAACAGGACCGTTACGAAGAACAGGCCGCGATGCGCGCCGCGAACATGCGGGTCGAACGGTCCATGCGCAACGAGCGCGGTGAGCGCGCCATGTGGGTGCGCGACATGGAAGCCGCGTTCCCCGGCAAGGTCGCGGCCGCCGACGAGCCGACCGTCTGGTTCGGGCTGCTCGCCGGTGCCGGCGACGACTGGCGCAAGGTCGACGCAACCGCCGCGGGCGTCGGCGTTCTGTTCGATCGCGTCGTGCAGCGCATGGAACTCGGCCCCGTTCCCACCATCAAGAAGGAGGAGTTCCTCCGCTACGCCAAGTCGCTCGGTCGCAACATGATGCCCGCGGGCGGAGCCGAACCCGATACCGACGCCGATGCCGACAAGGTGTTTCGCATCCTCGACTTGAGCGCCGACGGTGAGTTGACCGGCACGGAACTGACTCCCGGCTTGCGCGAAGACAAAGGTCGGGCCGACGCCGACGGCAACGGGCGCATCTCGAAGGAAGAGTACCGCGACTATTTCAAGCGCCGCGTCGAGACGAAAGTCGAGGCGCTGGCGACCGCGTACAAGACCAACGACAAACTCATGCGCAACCTGTACGGCGGGGGCGTGGTCCCGCGCGTCGGCGGCGTGCCGGAGTGGTTCACCTCACTCGACACCGATAAGGACAAGCAGATCTCGCTGTTCGAGTGGCGCGAGGGCGGCAAGCCGACCTCGCAGTTAATGGAAATGGACCTCAACAACGACGGACTGCTGACCAAAGAAGAATACCTGCGCTACACGAAACAGAAAGACACGGAAACCGAGGAGAAGAAGCGCGAATCCGGGCGGCCGTGAGGCCGCGGCCCGGAAGTTCAGTAGCTCGATAGTGACAAAGCCGTGAGAGCGGGGTACACTTCTACCAGTCCGCGACCCGCCGAACGTCCCGCCTGTAGCGATCTCCCGCCTGATGTCCGCTCTCCGAGGTCCGATTCATGCGCCTCGCCGCCCGCGGCTGTACCGTACTATTCGCACTCGCGATCAGCCCGCCCGCGCCCGCCGCCGATCCCGTCGATCTCGACCAGCACGAAGAAAAGTGTGTTCACCGCGCCGCGGAGCGGGCGATGGAGAAGGCCGCGCGCGCCGCGAAGAACGACCGCGCGCAGTGGGCGAAAGACCTGGAAGCGACGTACCCCGGCAAGGTCACGAACCCCACCACCGAAGACGACTACGGGGCGTGGTACGACCTGGTCATCGGCAAGCACGACGAGTGGAAGCGCGACAACGCTCCCAATCCGCAGATCACCGCCCTGTTCGACAAGGTCACGAACCGGATGGAACTGGGGCCGGTGCCCACGATCAAGCGCGACGAGTTCATGAAGTACGCCCGCCGCGTTCTGATGCGCGACGCCGAGCGCCAGGCCGAACCGGTGCCGGACCAGAACACTGACGCCGACCAGATGTTCCGCATCCTCGACAAGAACGCCGACGGCGATCTGGACCGCGAAGAGTACACCGCGGCCCTGAAAGAACAGCGCGTGCTGGCCGACGCCGACGGCAACGGCCGCATCAACAAGGTCGAGTACCGCGACTACTTCAACCGCAAGGTGGTGGCAAAGGTCGAAACGCTGACCGCGAAGGCGGCCGAGCGCGACCGCGACCGCGACGGAAAGCCGGCTCCCAAGCCCGTTGCGGGCAACGGCCTGCCGGACTGGTTCGCCAAACTGGACACTGACAAGGACAAGCAGATTTCGCTGTTCGAGTGGCGCGACGCCGGCCGCGCCCCGAACCTGTTCCGCGAAATGGACCTCGACGGCGACGGCCTGCTCACGAAAGACGAGTACCTGCGCTACGTGAAGCAGAAGGAAATCGAAGAGGCGCAGAAGCGGCGCGAAGAGGGGAAGTAGGGCGACAACCGCATGACCGCTGACGAGGTGATCCGCCTGCTCGCGCTTCAACCGCACCCGGTCGAGGGCGGGTACTTCCGCGAGACCTACCGCAGTGCCGCGGCTCTCCCGGCGCACGGCGCGAGCCGCAGCGTCAGCACCGCGATCTACTACCTGCTCAAGTCCGGCCACGTCTCGGAACTGCACGTCCTGCCCGGCGACGAGGTGTTCCACTTCTATCTGGGAAGCCCGGTGCGGATGCTCCAACTGTGGCCCGACGGCAGCGGGCGCGAAGTGACTCTCGGCGCGGACCTGACCGCGGGCGAGGTGCCGCAGGCGGTCGTGCCAGGTGGTGTGTGGCAGGGCACGCGATTGCTGGGCGACGCCGGCTTCGCGCTGCTCGGCTGCACCGTCGCGCCCGGCTTCGACTACGCCGATTACACCGGCGCGACCCGCGCGGAGCTGACGGCGAAGTGGCCCGGCTTCGCACAGCAGATCGAAGCACTCACCCCCAGAGGGTGACCGCTGCCGGTCTTATTTTGGGACCGTCGGGGTGTCAGCCCTTGTTCTGCTTGAGGGCCTCCTCTTCATTCTTGAACGAATCGAGTGTGGGGCGTGCGTCGACGGGGAACTCACGCTTGGGTGGCATTTCTGTGAGAATTCGCAGCGACTGGCAATCGGAAATCATGAGCTTCGTGTCCCCAACTTTCTTCACATTGAGTTTGGTCCCACGAACGACCTCGAACACTGCGTCGCGAATTTCGGTGGGAGTTTTATCGGGGCGGAAGCGCGCCTGAAATTCGATGGGCTTACCATCGGCGCTCTTCCCCAGAAAGATGACCCAGTGCGAAATGGCGGACTTCCGCAGGTTCGTGACCGGGGCGAAGTCGATCGCGAAGCACCGCTCCGCCGGGGGTGGGTGCGGGGGGCGTCCTTCGTCAGCGACTGTGGTC
>SXHE01000899.1 GCA_005773755.1 Planctomycetia bacterium | reverse complement strand
GCGGCGGGTTCGGGCCGGGCGGCTTCGGGCGCGGCGGGTTCGCCGGTGAGCGCGGGCGCGGGCCGGGCCGCGGCGGGCGCGACGAGAGCGACATCGAGGTCGCCCCGATGCCGCGCGAGACGCGCTAAGGGGCTATCGGGTTGCCGCCACGGGCGCGATCGTCGCGCCCGCAGCGGTTCACTTCTTCGCGTCGGCGGTCAGATCGTCCTTCGTCTTCGGCACGGTCACGCGGAAGTAGTCGAACTCCGCGTGCAGGTCCGACTGCGGCGTCCAGCCGTTGCACATCAGGCCGATCTGCACCCGCTTCGGCAGGTCGCGGCGCTCCAGCTCCTTCAGCAGCGTCCACTTGTCCTCGCCGTTGAGCTTGCTCAGCGCGTAGACCGTCGTGCCGATGCGGGCCAGCCGCAGGTGCCCGGTGTGTTCGCCGCGCCGTTTCTCGAGCTGCGACACCGAGTTCACCGTCGTCTTCACCTCGGTGCCCAGGTCCGGGTCCTGATGGCCCACGTTCACCACCACCCAGTTCTGCCGCCGCGGGCCGGAGGCCGGGTCGCGGACGATCAGCCCGGCCGAGTTGTACGCCGCGGCCGGGGCCTCGTCCGGCGCGCCGGCCTTGCGGGTCACGACGCACGTTTCCAGCATGAAGTCGCCCTCGATCTGCTTGAACAGCGCCGGGGCCGTGCCCTCGTTGTACCACCCTTGATTGGCCTTCGGCGTCAGCGTGAGCCAACCTTTACGCGCGGTGCCGATGTCGAGCTTCTGGTACGGCTCCGCGTTGCCCGGTTTGAACACGGTCCAGCCCTTGAGCGTCTTCGCGTCGTCGAACTCGTCGTTCAGGTCTTGCGCGGAGCCCGCGCCGCTGCACGCGAGGCCGAACACCGCCGCCAGCAGATACCCAGATGCGCGCATGGTTCCCTTTCGTGTGAGCCGGCGGCACTCGCCGTGCCGCCGATCGGTGACGGGGGAAAGATGTGTCGGGCGGCGCGCGGCCTTTCAGGAAAGCGGGCGAAACGAGCGGGGGCCGGCAGAGAGCTGTTATGCTCCCTGCCGGCCCCTCCTCGTTCAGTCGCGGCGTGCGCGCGGCTGTTACGGCTTCTTCGGGTCGAACTTGCCCGGCGTCATGGGGTCGCCGTCGCTGGGGGCCTTGTTCTTCGACACCTCGTCTACCCACCGCGCCCACTCCTTCGTGATGCCGGTGCGGTAGGCGTCGGCGTCGTCGGTGAGGCTGTTGCGCACCACCAGCTTGCCGTCCGGCCGGACCATGAGCAACTCGGTACCCACGTCCTCGTCGAAGGTGCGGGTGCCGGCGACGACCTTGCCGTCGTTGTCGAACCGGAAGTTCGACCGGGCCTTCACCTTCCCGCCCTCGAAGTCCACGAGCACGGACTTGGTCGAGAAGTCCACCATCCACCCCTTCGGCTGGGCCTTCGCGCCCTTCACCGGGGTGCCGGCCAGTTCGCGCAGCACGTACTTCTCGATTTCGGACGACCACAGCGGCAGCTTGATGTACTGCTTGCGGCCGACGAACTCGCCGCGGCCCACGGGCATCTCGGCGACGACCCACGCGCCGACCGGCTCGCGCTTGGCGTTGTTGTCGGTGCGCACCTGCTCGGTCCACGTCGCGACCTGAACGACCGCCTGATGGTCCTTCACCTGCAGCAGGTTGTTCAGCGCCTTCGCGTCCGGCTCCGTGGAGGTCGGCGGGTACTCCTTGTTGACCTGTTCGCGGTAAGCCTTCACGTCGTTGGCGAACAGGTACGACTCGGCCGGCACGGTGATCGCGTTGGTCTGCGTCCACTTGCTCTTGAGCGTCTGGTAGCTGGCCTTCGCGTACTCCGGGTTGGCGACCAGCTTGTCCTGGTTGTGGTTCGGGTTCCACACGCGCAGGCGGATGCGGTACTCGTAGGTGTGGCCGGGCTTCACCTCGCTGTCCACGAACCGGAGCAGGTAGTTGTCGAGGTCCATGGGGGTCGCGGTGGCGGAACTGCCGTAGCCCTCGGGCGGCTTCGGCATACCCAGGTTCCCCGCGCCGGCCCCGGTGTTGGCACCGGGCATGGGGGGCGGACCGCCGGCACCGGGCATCGGCGGCGACCCACCGGGGCCGGGACCACCGGGAGCGGGAGTCGTCGGGCCGAACTTCGACGGATCGTAACCGAGGCCACCCAGGGTCTCGCCGGTCTTGTTCTGGTAGATGGACTTGCCCGGCTTGCTCCCGTTCATCTGCCTCAACAGGTCGGACGGCGTCATCTCCTTCTGGTTCGCGCTCTTCAACTTGTCGATGTTATCGACGATGTCCTTGAGCTTGATGTCCGGGTACTTCAACTTCAGCTCGGGCGCGAGTCGCGGCATCGGCATCGCCAGCATCATCTCCGGCTTGAGGAAGTACGGGATGTACCCCTCGTCGAAGTGGTCGGCGATCTTCTTGGTGTCGATCTTGTCGATGTACATTTCCTCGAACTTGTAGTTGCCGCTGGTGTCTTTGGGGTCTTTGGGCTTCTCCGGCCAGTCCTGGATGACCTGCACGCGCCCGTCCGGGGCGACGCGGGTCACGCGGCGCTGGACCTCGAACCCGTCGTACCACGGCCCCCACAGTTTGGCGGCGGCGTCGGCCCGCTCGATGTCTTCCTTCTTGGCGGTCGCCGGCGGGTTCTCCAGCCGCAGGGCGCGCTTGATCTCTTCGAGCTGCTTCTTGTACGGCACCACCGCGTGAACGGTGACGAGGCGCAGCGGGATCACCGTCACCGCGGGCAGGTTCTTGTCCTTCGAGACGGCCGTGTCCAGTTCCTTCAGCGGGATGTACTTGATCGCCTTCTCGTTGCGCTGCCCGTCCTGGCTGTACTCGCCGCCGCCCGCCAGCCCGTGCGGGCTGCCGCTCCCGGCACCCGGCATCGGCGGGGGGCCCCCGCCGGGG
>SXHE01000898.1 GCA_005773755.1 Planctomycetia bacterium | reverse complement strand
TATCACCTAGACATCGGCCTCTCCACACAACCCCTCACGAGGACCGACTCCAGTCAGGAACTAGACGTTGTGGAGCCCAAGGCCGCCAAGTAGAGGAAGCCTTACACGTTCCTGCTGCTGGGGCCGGTGTGGAACATCGTGAATTCGTTCTCGGAACTACAGCGGTCGCTCGCGGCCACGGAGCGCGTGTTCGAGGTGCTGGCGACGGAGGCCGACAAGCCGGACCGGGTCGACGCACGCGACGCGCCGGCGGTCGTACACGAGGTGCGGTTCGAGGGCGTCGGGTTCGAGTACAACGAGGGTCGCCCGGTAGTGCGCGACCTGGACATGGTCGTGGCGGGCGGGTCGGTGGTGGCGCTGGTCGGGCGCAGCGGCGCGGGCAAGACGACCGTGACGGACCTGGTCGCGCGGTTCCACGACCCGACGCAGGGGCGCATTCTGGTGAACGGCACCGACATCCGCGGCTACCGCCTGCGGACCTATCGTGACCTGCTCGCCCTCGTTCAGCAGGACGTGTTCCTGTTCGACGGGTCGGTTCGCGACAACATCGCCTACGGGCGGCACAGCGCGACGGCCGCGGAGGTCGAGAACGCGGCGCGCCGGGCGAACGCTCACGACTTCATCATGGCGCTACCGGACGGGTACGAAACGGTGGTCGGGGAGCGCGGGGTGCGGCTGTCGGGCGGCCAGCAGCAGCGGCTCGCCATCGCCCGCGCGTTCCTCGCGTCGCCGCAAATCCTGATTCTGGACGAGGCGACAAGCAACCTGGACACTGAGAGCGAGCAACTGATCCAGGCGGCGATGGCGGAACTGCTGGCGGGGCGCACGACGTTCGTGATCGCCCACCGGCTTTCGACGGTGCGCCGGGCGGACCTGATCCTGTTGCTGGACGGGGGGCGCGTGGTCGAGCGCGGCA
Organism: Planctomycetia bacterium; assembly: GCA_005773755.1. Taxonomy (GTDB): domain Bacteria; phylum Planctomycetota; class Planctomycetia; order Gemmatales; family Gemmataceae; genus Gemmata. The sequence goes on along the minus strand of SXHE01000898.1, from coordinate 2,574 downwards.
CCCACGACGAGCTGATGGCCGCGCGCGGCGCGTATCACGGGATGGTGGTTCGGCAGATGGCGTCCGACGAAGCGGACGCCGGGGGCGGACTGCGGTGACGGATCGGGCCGGGGGCCGGCGCGTCAGTACTGCTTGGTGAGCGGCGGCTCGGCCTTCAGGAGGCGACCGGCGTCGTCGGCCGCGACGAAGAAGCTGTGCGCGGTCCGCACGGTCGTCGCGTCGGACCCGACGAGCACGTTGACGCGATAGTTGTTCTGCCACAGCGGGATCACGTTGAGGCGGAACAGCCCCGGCGGGTGGCCCAGCGCGGCCAGGACCGCAGCGCGGATCGCGGCGACCGGGCGCGGGCGCTCGTGCGGCTTGTCACTCGGTTCCACGGGTTCGGCGGGCGGCGTGTTCACCGGTAGCTTGGGCATGGGTCGGTCTCCGTGTCGGCTCGTCAGTGGAAGTACGATCGGCGGTAGCGGTCGCGCGCGGGGGCGCAGCATGATATACGTCACGGGCGCGCGGAATCGCCAATTGGGGAAAGATTCTCGTGCGCACTCTGGCCCGATAAACGGCCAACGGCCGGGGCTGCCCGGCCGTTGGTCGTGACCCGAGCGTTCCGCGCTCAGGCCATAGAGGGCTGTCGGCGACCGAGCAACCGCAGCCAGCGGAAGTGCGACACGATCCCCGCGAAGAACGACCTGTGCGCGGTGTACCGCACGCCGAACTCGCGACACGTCGCCTCGATGATCCGCGCCAGCGCCGGATAGTGGACATGGCAGATTTTGGGGAACAGGTGGTGAACGACCTGGAAGTTCAGCCCGCCCAAGTACCAGCTCAGCACGCGGCTCTTCCGCGCGAAGTCCACGGTCGTGTGAACTTGGTGCGCGGCCCACGAGTCGCTCATCTTGCCGGTCTCGGCGGCCGGCAGCGGGAACTCGGCCTCCCCGACGCAGTGCGCCAGTTGGAACACCACGGTCAACACGACTCCGACCACCCCGGTTACGGCCAGATAGAAGAGCAGCACCACCCACCACGAGTGGACCAGCATCGGGATGCCCAACAGCAGCATGATCGACGACGTCTTACCGGTCAGGAAGATGACCAGGTCCCAGCCGCGGGGCCGCGGGATACGGTGCTGACGGATGCGGCCGACGATCACCTCTTTGAAGTCGCCGAACAGGTGCCACGCGGCGGCGGTGAGGGCGTAGAGCGGCCACAGGTACAGGTGCTGCCACCGGTGATACCAGCGGCGCGGCTGGTTGGGCGACAGCCGGGCGATCCCACCCGCGTCGATGTCAGTGTCCTGGCCGTCCACGTTCGGGTAGGTGTGGTGGAGGACGACGTGCTTCCACCGCCACAGGTACGAGCTGGCCCCGATCAGGTCGAGCGAAAGAGCCGCCAGCCGGTTGACCCACGCGAACCGCGAGTACGCATGGTGTCCGCCGTCGTGCTGGATGCTGAACCCGACCGCGGAGATGGCCAGCGCGAGTGAGATCGAGAGCGGGGCCGCGAGCCACACTGTCGGGGTCGCGAACACGAGTAGCGCATACGAGGTCGCGAGCCACGCGAGGATGGCCGCGGTCTTCAGGTACATCTGCCAGCAATCGCGCTCGCTTTTTCCGGTCTGCGCGAAGTATGCATTTGTGCGGCGGCGCAACTCGTTCAGAAACCCCGCCTCGTCCTTCGGGAACTTCGGAGGCGGCTCCGAAGTTTGCCCCGGAGCCGATGCGCTCACGTCGACCGCGACGGCACTCGCGGTCGGTGACGGTGCGGCGGAGTCTTTACGAAACTGCATGAAATGATTCTCCCTGGCCGACAGCAGACCCTGTGAGTGCGCGGGCGCGGGCGTTCGTATGGGGCCGAGTCCGAACGCGAGCGAGTGCGGTACTCAAGGAATGGTCTACGGTTTGGGTGGCAGTCTGGTTAGGGTCGGGTAGTGTGTCGGGCGAAGTCGGTCGGAGAACGTGCGAGGTTGTACCTGCATCCGCGACCGAGCGAATGCCGTTAGTCTGGTGCGCGTTTTTCCTTGAAGCATGCCGAGTGGCGACCGAGTCGGGCCGGTTGTGAATACGGCGGGCCGCTTTCGCGCCACAACCCGATTCGCCTTCCCCGCTAACCGAAATTGCCGAATCGCAACTTCGGGGCTTGATTCGACATGGACAGAAGGATACTATTCTAGTGGAGGTTGGGGGCGCTTGAGTTGCGCTCGGAAGGGCGAACCTTATGCAACCACCGCGCGGATCGCCCGTTCGCAACGTTCTGACAGCGGGCTGTTGTGAGCGGGTCAAGGAATCGCCCGCTTCGACTTTGCAGCTTGTTGGCGCGTTTCTGTTTGAGAAGGCGCAGCGGCGGCTCATGGGGGTGTTGTGCTACACCCGCGCGAACCCACGCTTCAGTCCTTCGCCCCGCCGAGGGTCACGGGAATCTTGTACACTTCGTTCAGGCGGGTGTGGGCCGTGCTGCCCTCACTGGTCTTCGGGTGCTTGTCGCAGATCAGCTTCAGGGTCTTGATCGCGTCCTCTTTCTTCCCGGCTTCTTCCTGCGTGTAGGCGATCTGCAAGTACGCGGCAGAAGCGTGGGGGGCCG
>SXHE01000092.1 GCA_005773755.1 Planctomycetia bacterium | reverse complement strand
GGCATGAACGCGCCCCCCGGCACGACGGTCGGCGCGGACGATTTCTCGGTCATGTGGGTCGGCAAGGTGATGCCGAAGGTGACCGGCAACTACACGTTCCACACGTTCACCGACGACGGTGTGCGCCTGTGGGTCAATGGCGCGCTGGTCATCGACAAGTGGAACCTACAGCCGGAGCGGGAGCACAGCAGCGAGCAAGTACTCCCGCTGACGGCCGGGGTGATGTACGACATCCGCATGGAGTACTTCGACTGGAAGGCGAGCGCGGTCGCGGAGCTGCGCTGGTCGGCCCCGGGCCAAGTCAAGGAGCTGATCCCGAAGGCGCAGTTGTTCCCCATCGCGCTCGACCTGGACGTGAACGCCAACGGCAGCATCCGCGACACCATCGACGGCTCCAACGACTACCTGCCGGGCTACGCCGGCAACATGCGGATGCTGTCCATCAATAACACCTTCAACGACTCCGTGTTCAACGTCCAGTACATGAAGCTGGTGCTCGACGGGGTGGGCAAGACCACGAACGGCGGGACCGTGTCGAAGGTGGTGTTCAAGCTGCCGCTGGTGTCGGCGCTGGGCGGGTACGCCTCGAACAAGAACGCGGCCGAGATCAACACGGCGGGCACGGCCACCACGCCGGGCACAAACGAGGACTACTCGTTCTACGGCGACCGCAACACGGCGAACCTGAACCAGGCGCGCGAGATCACGATCACCCCGCTCTCGGACCCGCTCGTGGCGGGCGGGAAGATGGACGACACGACGACGTGGGTGAACTTCTTCGCGAAGGACTACGGCGGTTCCGGCGTGGTCGAGGCCCACGTCTATGTGATGGTCAACGGTATCGAGCAACTGGCCTACGACCCGCTCCGCATCACCGTCTCGCGCGATACGGACATCAACCTCGGTCCCGACGGTCAACCCAACGGCACAATCGGTGACGGGATCGCCGACAAGTGGGAAATCCAGATGGGGAAGCGGTGGAGCACGCAGTACAACGTCGCGCCGATTACGACGGCAGCAGCACTTGCGACTTTCGCTCCGAACATCGACAACGAGTTGTCGGACCCCGACGGAGTTGGGGCGCTCGTCAAGCAAGGCGTTCTCAATGCTGCGAACCCGCTCGACCCAGGCGAGAACGGCGATGCGCACACGGTTCTCGAAGAGTATCGCGGCTACATCCTCGACGGAGGCGGCCTCGACGGTGCCGGCCTGAACGGGCACACAGGTGGGCACATCCGCCTCGACCCGGCGCGCAAAGAGATTCTGATCGAGGTGGATCGCGCCGCAGTGGTGAATAACATTCCCGCCGGCGGGCTACAAGGCGTGATGACGAAGGCATCAGGCGTATTCAGCAACGCGGCCCGCGGTGCCGGCATCTACATGTACTATCTGTTCGATGAAGTCGCGCTCGACCTCCCGAAAGATAAGGTGGACGAGCCAGGTGAACGCAGAGACGACTGGCGAAAGGCTCGCGACACTGTAGCCGCGCGCACGGCAGGAGCCGCGAATCTGAAGACGGACTTCTTCCACTTCATCTTCGTAGATGAGAACGGTGCGACCGGAGGGACTGGAGCGGTCTCGAAGGATGATGCAGCAAATCTCGATGAGCGAGGCTCGATGATCGCAGTGAGCGACATGAACAGCGTAGTCGCGCAGAAAGGTCTGAACGCTGCCAAGTTTGACGAGTTCCTCGCAACAACTGTTGCCCACGAGATCACGCACCTCCTGTTCGAGCGCACGAACGTTGGTGCATTCAACGATGAGGAGCATACAACAAATGCGAACGGTGATGCCAATGTCGAGGATGCGCAGGACCAGACGTGCCTAATGTACGGCGACACAACTCGGTCAAACTGTGAGTTGGCTTCTGTTCGATTCTTCACCGTCGTTCAAGCCGAACTCAAGGTCAGGAAGAATCAGGCGCTGGTTCTCAACATCTATGCGTAAATCTGATGTGTTGTACGTATAGACAATCCGCAATCGATCCGAACGCGATTGACCGAGCGCAGATTTGTTTACTCACATATTAAGTAGCAGCAGCCAGAATTCAAATATACCAATTGTGCTTTTGCCACAGCCATTCGGGGGAATCTGCAAATGAGTGTCACGTGGATTGTGGCTAGTTTCGTAAGCCTCATTGTGTACGTTCTTCCAGATTCAGCAGACAAGTTCGGATGGGGCTTGCGAGTTCAGCCATTAGATATGCCTCAACCACTCTTGGCGCAAGAGTGCATATCGGATAGTGGCGTACGGGTCATTCTTCTCAACCACTCCAAGGGCCAGCGCCAGTCTCTGCCGCTGGAGATCGCTCAAGAGACAGGTGACCTGTCGGTCACTTTCCGCAGGCCTGACGGCACGTTCATTCGTGCAATCGGGAGACGGCGAAAACCTGATCCGCTGGACGAGCGCAAGCATATACCTGCCGGGGGATTGGTGATTGCCTCGTTCGGAATCGACTCACTCGGTCATCACGACGTTCAAGAATCTGGCGTGTATGAATTGCGGACGTCGCTGAAAACACTCGAAGGGGTTGTTGTATCTCCGGTCGTCAAACTGACAGTTATCGACCCCACGGACGATGCAATCTTGGTCAGTTGCGCTGTACCAACGGTAGGTCCCCAGATGACATGGCCTGAGGCCAAACGAGACCGTGGAAGCATCCAACAGATCAAGATCGAGAACCGGACTTGGTTATTCTACCGTCGCTTTCTGAGTGATGAACTCGGCGGTAAAGCAAACGCTGTTCATAGGCTGGCGGAACTGCCGGGCAAGGTTGAGATGAAAGTCGAGGGCGTGTACGGCGACTATACGCCTATTACGATTACTTACAAAGACTCCAAGTCGCCCACCGGTACCACAAAGCTCGTCATTCACTCAGTCAACGGGAGACAGTGGACCGAGGCGGATGAGGCCGCGTTGCAACTGCGGTTGAAGAAGGCTCCCCCTCCGAAGCCCTAACCTAACTTCCCGCCACGCGCCCGCCTTTTGGCGGGCGTTTTTCGTTTACGGACCGCCGGAGCCGGCCGAGGCCGACCCGATGAACGCTCGGTTGTCGAGGCCGACCGACATACAATTGCTCCGGGAGGCCCCGATGAACCTCGTGATTCATCCGCCGGTCGAGCGCGAGCGCCTCGACCGCATCACCGCCGCTGCCGGCCCGATGGCGGTGGTGAACGCGGGCGACGAGGCACACGCCCTCGCCCACATGCCCGACGCCGTCGCGTTCTTCGGCAAGATCACCCCGCGGCTGCTCGCGGCCGGGCCGAACCTGCGCTGGGTGCAGTCGGCGACGGCCAGCCTGGAACACTACGTCTTCCCCGAACTGGTGGCGCACCCGTGCGTGCTCACCAACATGCGCGGGCTGTTCTCGGACGTGATCGCCGATCAGGTAATGGGCTACGTGTTGTGCTTCGCCCGCAACCTGCACGTCTACGTTCTGCAAGCCGCGGCCGGGCGGTGGGCACCGGTGGGCGGGGAGGCGGCGCGGGTCAACTTCGCGTCGGGGCCGGCGCTCGTGAGCGCCATGGACCGGGCCCACCGTCACCTGGCCGACGCGACCCTGGGTGTCGTCGGCTTCGGCGCGATCGGGCGCGAGGTGGCGCGGCGCGCCGCGGCGTTCGGGATGCGGGTCGTCGCCGTCGACCCGAAACCGACGGACCGGCCGCCGGAGGTCGCGGCCCTGTGGCCGGTGGACGAGCTGCCCCAACTGCTGGCCGAAAGCGACTTCGTGGTGATCGCGGCCCCGCACACGCCGCACACGGCCGGGCTGTTCCGCCGCCCACAGTTTCAGCAGATGAAGCGCGACGCCTACCTCATCAACATCGGCCGCGGGGCCATCGTCGTGCTGGACGATCTGGTCGCGGCGCTGGGGGTGGGGGAGCTAGCGGGCGCGGCGCTGGACGTGTTCGAGACCGAACCGCTGCCGCCGGATCACCCGCTGTGGCAGATGCCGGGGCGGGTCATCATCACCCCGCACGTCGCCGGCTACTCGCCGCGCATCGCCGGTCGCCACCTGGAACTGCTGCTCGATAACATCGGCCGCTTCGCGCGCGGCGAGCCGTTGAGAAACGTCGTGGACAAGGCGAACTGGTACTGAACGCCTACCGCACCTTTTGGAGCCGAGCCGCAAGCGCTGGGCGCTATTGACCCGATCCGATTCGTCGTGCAGCGCCCATATTCAAACCAGCTCCGCGATGGGAGCACCGGTGTCGGCCACGATCGGGATCGGTCGCCCCTGCGGGCTGTTCCACTGCGCGTCGAGCGGGATGTCGAGGTGCCGGAACACGGTCGCGGCGAGGTCGGCGGGCGTCACCTTGCGGCTCTTGATCGTGCCGCCGTGCGCGTCCGTGCCGCCCACCACACAGCCGTGCGAACCGGCACCGCCGGCCGCCAGCACCGACATCACCGACGTCCAGTGATCGCGCCCGGCGTCCTTCGTCATCTTCGGAGAGCGGCCGAATTCGCCCAACATCAGCACCAGAGTCGATTCGAGCAACCCGCGGGCGTCGAGGTCTTCGATCAGCGTCGAAAGCGCGCGGTCGATGGTCGGGAGGATCGGCGTCAGCCCCTTCTGGATGCCGCCCCACGGCGGCACCTCGTCGCCGTGGTGGTCGAAGTAGCCCCACCGCCCGCTGACCAGCACGAACGTGCTCCCGGCTTCCACCAACCGCCGGGCGAGCAGCGCCTTCTCGCCGACGTTGACGCGGCCGTAGGCGTCGCGCAGTTTGTCCGGTTCCTTCGCCACGTCGAAGGCGTCGCGCACCTGCTGCGAGACGATCATGTCGAGCGCCTTGTCGGCGAACCCGTCGGTCGCGGCCATCTGGTGCCCGGTGTCGAGGTCTCGCTGGAGCGTGTCGAACTGCTTGCGAAGCGTTGCGCGATCGCGGAGCTGCGCCACTTCGACGCCAGCGGGCAGTGCGAGCCGGCCGGGAAGCTCGTTCCCCTTCACCGGCTCGAAGGCGTGGCCCATATGCCCCGCGCCGTACACGTCCGCCTTCCACGAGTCCGCTAGCCCGACGAACGCGGGCATCGCGGGCGCGTTCGCTCCGCGGAACTTCGCCGCGACCGACCCCATCGACGGGTAGCCGCCGCCGTCCTTGCCGTCGTTGGTGCGCCTCGCCAGCGGGTGACCCGCTTGCATCGTGATCGGCGAGTGGTCGCTCGCGGAGCAATCGACCGCGCGCAGCACGGTGAGCTTGTGCGCGATGCGCGCTTGCAGCGGCAGGTGCTCGCAGAACCGGATGCCCGGCACGCTGGTTGCGATGGTCTTGTACGGCCCGCGAACCTCCACCGGCGCGTCCGGCTTCGGGTCCCACGTGTCGATCTGGCTCGGCCCGCCCGACAGCCAGAACAGAATGACCGACTTCTTGCTCGCGCTGGCGGATGGCGCTTTCGCGCGAAGTGTGTCGGCGAGCGTGAGGCCCGCGAACCCGGCCAGCCCGGTTTGGAGGAACCACCGCCGGCCCCCGACGCGCACGAGGTCGCGCGGCGGGAGCAGTGAGCAAACAGCAGACGCGGCGTGCGGGGCGTTCATAGCGGATACCTGTGGGGCTACGCGAGGGCTTCGCGGATCACGTCGCCGTAGGGGAGCAGCGGAACCGGGCGGTCGAGTTTGTCGGTCACGGTCATCTCGTGGTCGATGCCGAGCAGGTGGTACGCGGTGGCGAGCACGTCCTTCGCCTTGAGCGGCCGGTCGATGGGTTCGCCGGCGATCTTATCGGTTCTGCCGATGAGCTTCCCGCGGGCCGCGCCGCCACCGGCCATCAGGTTGCAGTACGCGCGGCCCCAGTGCCCGCGGCCGTCGCCTTGCAGCTTCGGCGTGCGACCCATTTCGCCCAGCACCAAGACCAGTGTATCGTCGAGCAGACCGCGCTGCGTGAGGTCGTCGATCAGTGCCGAGAACGCGAGGTCGAAGCCCGGCAAGAGATCGGTTGTCAGCCGGTTCTTCTGGTCTTCGTGCGTGTCCCAGCCGGTGTTCAGTTGACCGAACTCGTCCCAGATCACGGTGGCGAACTTGCACCCGGCTTCGACCAGCCGGCGGGCTTGTAGCGCACCCTGGCCGAACAGCGTCATGCCGTAGCGCGAGCGGAGCTTGTCCGGTTCGCGGCCCAGATCGAGCGCGGTGCGAATGCGCGGCGAGTCCATCAGCGAGAAGCCGAGCGCCCGGTTCTCGTCCAGCCTGCGCCCGGTGCGCGTCTTGTCGTGTTCCCTGCGTGCCGCGTCGAACTGTTGCAGCAGCGAGCGGCGGTCGTTCAGGCGGTCGAGGGTCATGCCATTATCGAGCGCGGTTCCGGCGGCGAACTCGAACCGGCTGTCGGGCGTGACGCCGAGATGCGGGTCGCGGAAGTCTTCCGGGTCGCCCCACGCTGCGCGCCGAACCGAGCGCGTCGCGGTGCCCTTGAACTCGCCCCAGATCGGGTCGAACTCGGTGCCCAGATACGCCGCGTGCAGCCGCGCGTACGGAATCTGCGTCCGCTTCGAGCTGAGCAGCCAGGGCAGCACGACGTTATCCGGCACGCTCCCCTTGGGCTTCGCGCCGTGCGCCTTGTGGTTCAGGTACGACACCACGGACCCGACGAACGGCCACTGCTCCGGGTGCTGCTGCGTCTCCTCGATGGGGATCGTGCCCTGCGGCAGGCCGGTGGTGGCGTACTGCATGCCGTGGAAGTTCCACGGGTGGTTCAGTGACCGGATCAGCGTGACGCGATCCATCACCTTCGCGACGTTCGGCAGGTACTCGTTGATGTCGATGCCAGGCACAACGGTCCGAATGGCCTTCATCGCGCCGCGCACCTCGGCCGGCGCATCGGGCTTGGGGTCGAACGTGTCGAGCTGACTCGGCCCACCAAAGGGGTACAGCAGAATGACGCTCTTGGCTTTGGCGCTAGCCGCTCGCGGCTTCGCGAGAGCCGAACTGCCCGTGAGGAGCGCCAGCGACCCCGCGCGCAGCAGGTCACGCCGGGTGACGCCGTCGCACGCGCGCTTCGGGCTACCAAGAATGCGGAGCATGGCGAAGGTCTCTCCGAAGTCGCGCGCGTTGGGGATGCGCGAAGCGCGCTTGGGGTGGCGCAGAGCCTCGCTGACCTCAAGCTATCGAGTGTAACCGCTCCGCGGTACAGAAGGGCAATCCTTCTTTACGCGGAATGCGTTACACCCTATAGCTCGGAAATCAGTGAAGCTCTGGGAGCGCCACCCAAGCGGCCCATGCGCACACCAATCGCGCACATTGCGGTGTGCGCTTACTGGTCGATGTGACAGTTGGGCAATGCCTGCTGCAATGTTTCAATGCCTGCCTCCGTCAGTTGTCCACAGGAGTTGAGGTTGAGGTTTTCGAGCGCGGCGAGGTTTGCCAGATGCACCAACCCTGCGTCCGTGAGATGTTCGCAGTAGGTGAGGTCGAGCGACTGAAGGGCGGTGAAATCCTGAATATGCGCCAAACCCACATCCGTGATCGACGAGTGGGTCAAGTCGAGCGATTCCAAGAAGGTGAGGCTCTTGAGGTGCGCGAAACCCGCGTCGGTGATTTGGTCGTAACCGACGAGTGCGAGCGATTTGAGTGATGTCATCCGCTTAAGGTTTGCTAAACCCGCGTTTGTAAGGTGTCTATCTTCGGAGTCAAACCAGTTGCGCATCAGGCTGAGGGATTGGAGCCCTGTGAGATCTTTGAGGTGCGCCAATCCAGCGTCCGTGATCGACGCGCAGCTCAAGTCGAGCGACCGGAGAGCGGAAAGCTCCTTGAGAACCGCCAAACCCGCGTCAGTGATTGATGTTGAGTTCAAGTCGAGCGTTTGGAGCGCTGTCAGACCTATGAGGTGCGCTAAACCAGCGTTTGTGAGATGCATACAGCAAGAAAGGCTGAGAGTATTGAGTGCGCTGAGGCTCTTGAGGTGCGCCAAACCCACATCAGTGAGGTTTACGCAACCGCCGAGGTCGAGGGATTGGAGCGCTGTAAGGCCTATGAGGTGCGCCAAACCGCTGTCCGTCAGTTGGTTGCAGCCACTGAGATCGAGTGTTTGGAGTGCGGTAAGCGTTCCGAGGTGTATCAAACCAGCATCTGTCAGTCGCTTGCAGCCACCGAGGGTGAGCGATTTGATCTTGGTGAGGCTCTTCAGGTGCGCCAAACCCGCGTCGGTGAGATGTTCGCACTTGAAGAAGTCGAGTTTCTGGAGAGCGGTTAGCCCCTTCAGATGAGACAGCCCCGCATCCGTCAGTTGCTCACAACCGTTTAGGTTGAGCGTGTGGAGCGTGGTCAGCCCCCTCAATCGCGCCAACTCCGAGAGGTCGGCGTCGTCTACGCTGTTCGATACTTCGAGGTAGTATATCTCACCGGCTCGCGTTCTTACCAACGACGGCGTATCGGTGATTTCCTGCCACTCTAGCTCCGCATCCCCGATTGCGTACGAGTACCACACCCCGGGCACAGGAACGTACCACTTTTGCTCGTTCCGTGAGTCCGAGCGTGGTGTTAGCGCGGATGTCGGCGCTGGTGCAGGCTTCGGCAACAGTTCGCGCAGTACAGCGTCCCACTCTCTGGCGTCCTTCGGGCGGCGGTCGGCCTTTTGTGCGATGCTCTTGCCGATTAGCGCGATGAGGGCGTCCGGGGTGCCGGCGTCGCGCAGGTCGTCGGCCATGTCGATGCCGGGGGCGGCGCTCATGTCGCCTGTCAGCATTTGATAGGCGATTACGCCCAGTGCGTGAACGTCGTCGCGCGGGTCGGGCTTCTCGCCGTTGCGCTGTTGGGGGCTGGCGTACAGTAGGCTGTACGAACCGCTGAGCATCGTCGGCAGCCGCCCGGTAATCGAGCGCACGCCGCGCGACTCGGACGCCACGAAGTAAGCGACCGCGGTGCCACCGATGCCGAAGTCCGTGATACGCGGCACAATCCCGGCCATGAGGACGTTCGCCGGTTTGAGGTCGCGATGGATGATTGCCGGGTCTAGGGCGTGAAAGTGTCCGACCGCGCCGGCCAGCGTGTGTAGCAGGGGTACGGCACGCGCCACGCGCTCGGTCGCGGCCAACTTGTGCCAGCCGAGCATCGCGTCGGCGAGCGTGCCGCCCTCAACGAACTCGTACATGAGCCACGGCGTTTCGCCGGTCAGATGGCACTCGCGCAGGGGCACGATGTTGGGCTGGTCGGCGGCGTGTCGCATCACACGCACGATCAGTTCCTTCTCGTGCGTCGTAAGCCGGTTACGGGCGACCGTATCTGTGCAGAACTTTACCGCAGCGACGTTGCCGTTCCACTCGTGGTGCGCGAGCCACACTTCGCCGAATCCGCCGCCGCCAAGTTTGCGGACTAATCGCCAGTTGTCCTCGCGCCCCGGAACCCATTCGCCGGGCACGAACCGCGGCGGGTGTTGCGGTAGCAGTTTTACCACGTCGTCCGATTCGTGGATCGTGTAGCCGAACGGCAGGCTTGTGCCGGTGGGATCGTCCTTGCGCTTCATCGACTGCCGGGCCGCTTCCGGGATCGCCGCGACGAACTGGATGAGCAGTTCCTTCTCGCGCGCGGTGATCGGTAGCGCGGCCTCTTCCACAACTTGCTTTGCCATCGCGAGCGCGACATCGGCCTTTGCCGCGATTACCTCCTTCATCTCGTCTTCGATCTTCTTCTGTGCCTTCTTCTCACGGTGCCGCTTGAGCGCGTGCGCGCCGACATCGTGCAGGTACTTCCCACCGGGCACGAACTCCAACAGCCCCTTCACGCCGACCGCGGCGACCCCTTCGACGACGCACTTCATAAAGCCGAGCATGGGGCACCTACGGCGATACAGCGAGTTTCAGACTCATCGGGGAGTTCGGTCGCGGCGCGACGAGATTTCGGGCGCACGTCACACAATCGCCTTGATGACGGTGCCGCGGGTGGCGGGGAACGGGCGGCCTTCGGCGTCGCGCAGTTCCGCGTCCGGGAAGCCCAGGCGGTCGAGCACGGTCGCGATCAGGTCGCGCGGTTCGACGCGCCCGTCGGCCGCGTACGCGCCGTGCTTGTCACTGGTACCGTAGACCACGCCGCCGCGGATGCCGCCGCCGCACATGGCGAGGCTGAAGACGTGGCCCCAGTGGTCGCGTCCGCCGTTGCCGTTGAACTTCGGCGTGCGGCCGAACTCGCCGAACCACACCACCAGCGTTTCGTCCAGCAGACCGCGCGCGTCGAGGTCGGTGACGAGGGCCGAGAACGCCCGGTCCATCATCGGCATCAGGAAGCCCTTCGCCGACTGGTTGTGCTTCGCGTGCGTGTCCCAACCGCCCTGATTTTCGAGGTTCGCGATCCGCGTCCAGTTGATCTGGACCAGCGACACGCCCGCTTCTACCAGCCGGCGCGCGAGCAGGCAGCTTTGCGCGAACCGGCTGCGGCCGTACCGCTCGCGCAGCTTCGGCGACTCCAGTTCCATGTCGAACGCGGCCCGCGCCGCGCCTGAACTCACCAGCTCGAACGCTTTCCGCGTGCTCGCGTCGAACACCTCCGATGGCGCGTTCAAGCGGTTCATTCGCCCGACGAGGCTCTGGCGCTCCGCGAGCCGCTCTGCGGTCACGTCGTCGGGGCGGGCGAGCGTGCCGATCTTGAACTTGGCGTCGTTCGGGTCGCAGTGGACGAGCCACGGGTCGTGCTTGCGGCCGAGCAAACCTGCGTCCTGACCGGGCCACGGGAAGTTGCCGTCGTTCCAGATGTGTTCGGGGATCGTGACCGCCGACGGCAGTTGCCCCGCGGCCGGGCGCAGGTAGCGCACCATCGCCCCCAGCGACGGCCAATTGTTCGGCGGCTTGGGCAGCGCGCTCTCGACGTTCATCGGCGCGTGCGGCACCCCGGTGAGCATCTGGTAGCCGCTGGACGAGTGGGCGTTGTCGTTGGTGACGACGGCCCGCAGCACCGCGATCTTGTCTGTCAGGGCCGCGGTCAGCGGCATCAGTTCGCCGACGCGCAGGCCGACGGTGCGGCTCTGCGTGCTGCCGAACGGCCCGCGAATCTCGGCCGGCGCGTCGGGCTTCGGGTCCCAGGTGTCGTGCTGCGCCGGCCCGCCGGTCAGCCCGAAGATGATGACCGACTTCGCCTTTGCCGGCTTCGTGCTGGCGGTCGCGCGCTGCGTCAACAGTTGCGGGAGCGTCAGCCCGCCGAGGCCGATGGCCCCGGCGCGCAGCCATTCGCGACGGTCGAGCTTATCCGGGGAGACGAGTCCGAGCATGGCGGGCAACCGGGGGAAAGCGGGCGGAAGGCGGGAGAGTGTATTCGACCCGATTTGCGCGCCGAGTGCAACGGAAAGTGGCGGGCTACTTCTTCAAGTGCCGGTCCAGAAACTCGTACGCGGCCTTCCGCGCGGCGGGTGGGAACGAGTGCCCGGCGGCGTAGTAGCTCGTCTCCAACTTGTCGGCCGCGCTCAGCAGCTTGTAGATCGGCTTGGCCGCGGTCATCACGTCCTTCACGCCGCTCAGGTCGAAGTCGTTGTCCTTGTCGGCGGCGCTGGCGAGGAACGCGCGCGGGGCGAGACCGGCGACCAACTCCTGAAAGTCGAACGGCACCTTCTTCGCGTCGTTGCCGAACTCGGTCTTGATCCGCGGCATGTACACCGGGCCGGTCCAGCTCGGCACGTCGTCCTTCTGGAACGTGCAGAACCCGCAGTTGGAGACGACCGCCTTCAGGCGCTTGTCGTGGAACGCGGTGAAGATGGCGTTGTGCCCGCCGAGCGAGTGGCCGATCACGCCGATGCGGTCGGGGTCCACTTCGGGCAGCGTTTCGAGCAGATCAACGGCCCGGACGTTGTCCCAGATCGCCTTCATCGTGCCGCTCGCGTACTCCTTGTTCATTGCGAAGTCGTACTTGTACTCGCCGAACGACGGGTAATCGGGCACGATCACGACGTACCCGCGCCGCGCGAGTTCGAGGCCGTAGGCCATATCCTTGTTGCCGAGGCCCGCGGGTTCGTCCTTGCCGATCTTCGTTGTTTGGTGAAGGGCGAGGATCGCGGGCCGTTTACCCTTTGGCTTGTCGGCCGGCGTGAAGATGTACGCGGGCGCGCGCGTTGTGCCGTCCGATGCGAACGTCACTTTGCGGCGGATCAGGTTCCCGACCTTCACCGATTCGACCTCCCTCACGTCGAGCGGGACGCGCTTCATCGGCGACGGCAGCGGCCCGGTCGCGCGGGCAAAGTTCTCCGCGACGTGCTCACGCCGCAGCGCCCAATCCGCCGCGGTGCGCACCGGCAGTTTGTTGCCCTTGCGGTCGAGCGCGAAGCTCAGGTCGGTGTGGTCGCTGTACTCGATCACTGGAGCGGCCGGCTCGAACTTGCCCACCGGGTAGCCGCTCGCGTAGGAGATGACGAACGCGCCGTTCGAGGTACGGTAGCGCACGTCTTCGCGGCGCTCGAAGTCGCTCTTGCCGTCGCGCATCTGGCTGATGCGCCCGCCGAAGAGCAGGTAGTGGTCGAACCCCAGCACGATCTGCGTGCGGTTGCCGAGCGCGTGTCCGGCGCTGGTAAATACCTTCCCGTCGAGGTCTTTCTTGGCGATCCAGTTCGGTTCCACGTCGAGCCGGGCGCGCTTCATCCAGAAGGCCATTTCTTCGGCGTCCGCGAACGGGCACGTCGTGTCCTCGGTGCCGTGAACGGTGACGACCTTCGCCGCCGCGCCAAGCCCTCTCATCACCGCGAGGTGGTCGGGGTTGCCGACGAACCGCAGTTCCTGCTCGTCGATGCTCAGGTAGTTCTTGCTCTTCGGGTCGCGGCTGTAGCGGGCGTTCAGGTCGCTGCCGCCGGGCAGGTTGTACGCGATGTCGTCGCTCAGCTTCTTCATGCCGCACAAGTCGATGACGCAGGCGAACGTGCGCGGGGCGAGCTTGTTCGCCATGAGGGTGACGTTGCCGCCGCCGCTGCCGCCGGTGCAGAACGTCCGGCGCGGCTCGTAGGGCTTGCCGCGCTTCGCGAGGCCGCTATCGAGCCACCACAGCGCGCGGAGCGCGTCGAGCGCTTGCAGGTAGCCGAAGTCGTAAGGCTCCGGCCCGTCGATGGCGTCGGCCTTGCCGCTTTGCAGGTAGTTGACGCACACCGCGACCACATCGAGCTTGGCCGCCAGTTCGCGCGGGTTCGCGGTGCCGACGCAATCGGTGCCGCCCCAGTTGTGCAGCGTGAGCATCAGGCCCGTCTGCTTGCCCACGCCTTCGAGCTTGCCCGTCGGGTAATGCACGCTAACGCGCACCGTCCGCGCGCCGGGCCGCTGCGGCCACTCCTGCGCCGGCAGTTCGACCGCGCCGTCCTTCTCCGGCAGCGCCGGCCAGTCGGCCCCGGTGCCGAACACGAGCGCGACCCCGATGAGCAACTTCCGCATGGTGCGCCTCCACTTGTGGATTGCAACGCTACCCGATTGGCGATACCAATGCGAGCGTCCAATAGAGCCAGCGAGCGGCGCGGCGTAAGCCCGCCGGTGTGACGCCCAAAAGATACGCAATGCCTGTTGTGAGGTTCTCGCACCGGCGGGCTTACGCCGCGCCGCTCGCCGTGCCAGTTTCGAGAGGAAGAGCGATGAGCGATCAACCCGCGCCAGTCGCAGCGAGATACGGTGTCGAACACGCGGTCCCGTGGGCGACACCGCCGATTCCCGGCACGCAACAGCTCACGTTCTGGGGCCACGGCGACGGCGTCACGCAGCCGTTCGCGCTGCCGGGCGATGCGTCGGTGCGGGTCGCCGTCGAGACTGGGCCGTTTCTGCTGCGTGTGCTGCGACCGGACGGGAGCGAGGGCGCTCCGCAGGTGCCGGTGCCGAATCCGGGTCTGGCGCTGTCGGCGATCCCGCAGGGCGGGACGTACACGCTCGACGTGCGGACGGCCGGTTCGTGGGGCGTGACGGTCGTGTACTTCGACACGAAGTAGCGCGCCTACTTCACCTTCACCAGCTCGACGTGTTCGGCGGACTCGATGCGGAGCGGGCCGCCGGTCGCGGTGATGCGCAGTTCGGTCGCCTTCGCGCCGTCGGCGCGGGCGCGGCCCACGGGCTGGTGGTCGTACCACGCGGCCACCGTGCCGCCGGTCAGGTCGTACCGCAACTCCAGATAGGTCGACTGGTGGGGCTTCACGGGCGGCACCGGCACCGGGGGCGACGCCGGCTCGAACGCGCCGCCCTTGCGCTGCCGGCCCAGGGCCATTGTGCCGCCCTCGATCCGTACCAGCCAGCGCGCGCCGTCGTTTGCCGCGAGCGTCAGTTCGATAGCAGTGGCCTTGTGGCGGTCCAGGCCGAGCACGACGCTACAGTTGTCGGCGGCACGCAGCGGGCGCGTCGCGGTGCCCTCGAACGCCAGCACCTTCTTGTTGTCCGCGTCCAGTTCAACGGACACGACCGTTCCTTGCCACCCCAGCGGGGTTTCTCCGTCGAAGAGCCGTTCGGACGGACCGAGGGCGTAGGTCGCGGGGCGGCTGAACGCGCCGCGCCACGCGAGCACCCCCAGTACGACGCCCACCAGCGCGACGAAGGCTACGGCGTACAGTTTGCGCCGGGAAGCCGCGAGCGGTTTCGCAACCGCTGGAGGCACTTCGGGCGAAGTCGCCAGCGGCGCGAGCGGCGCAGTCACGACGATACGCCCACTTTGACCGTACACGCCGCCGTCGAGGAACGGTAGCGCGTCGATGCGGGCGATCAGATCGGCGTAGTCGCGCGGGCGCTGGTCCGGGTCGATGGCCATCATCGCCGCGACCAGGTCCGCGCTCTCGGCGGACACCGGCGGCGCGAGCCGCGGGGCCGGCGCGGACTTCTTCATCATCACCTCGTACACGCTGCGCCCGTCGAACGGCGGCTTCCCGGTGAGCACGTGGTAGACGGTCGCGCCGAGGCTGTAGATGTCGGCACGGGTGTCCACGTCGCTGCCGGTGAACTGCTCCGGGGCCATGTAGACGGGCGTGCCGAGCACCACGCCGGCGGCGGTCTGGCGCTGATCCGCTTCGCCCGGCGCGCGGGTCAGCGCGAGGCCGAAGTCCGTCACCTTCACCATCGGGACGTCGGGCGGCAGCGGGAACCCCGTCGGCGCGGTGACGAGGAACAGGTTCGCCGGCTTCACGTCGCGGTGAATAACGCCGTTCTTGGCGGCGTGCGAGAGGGCCGCGGCCGTTTGCCGGGCGAGCAGCCACGCGGTGTACTCGTCCATCGGGCCGGTGCGGTCGACGCGCGCGGCGAGGTCTTCGCCGTCGAGCAGTTCCATCGCGAAGAACGCCTGCCCCTTTGGGGTCTCGCACAGCCCGCCGTCGTACACGGCCACGATGTTCGGGTGCTGCAACCGGGCCAGCGAAACCGCTTCCTGCTTGAACCGCTCGATCAGATCGTAAGAGGCCTTGTCGGGCATCAGCACGGTCTTGAGCGCGACGACGCGGTTCAGCTTCTCCTGCTTGGCTTTGTAAACGACGCCGCACGCGCCGGCCCCGAGCGTGTCGAGAAGTTGGTAGCCTTGCACGGAAACGACCGGCACCGTGGCCGGGCCACCGCCATCGGGCAGAATGGAGCTGGCGCTGAGATTCACCGAGCCGGAGACGACCGTTTCGATGAGCGGGTGCTGTGGCCGGGGAAAGGTGAGGCCGGGCACGGTGCTGGCGGGCACCCACTTGGCCCGGTCGCGGCTCGCGCCGTCGGTGGGTTTCAGCCGCCCGGCGGCGGCACGGGCGCTGAGTTCGGCGGCGCTGAAGGGGCCTTCGACACTCCCGCCCGCGTCGATGTACCAGGTGTCGGCCATACATGGGTCGCGGGGTATTGGGCAGACCACGGTGAGAAGCGTCATTTCTTCCCGTTCACTTTATCCAGTTGGGCGAGGAGCGCCTTCACCGAGGGCCGGTCGGTGGTCGTCTCGCCAACGAACGCGAACACCGCGTTCCCCTTCTTGTCCAGGATGTACGTCGAGGGCTTGGCCCAATCGCCGTCGATACCAAGAGTCTTCACGGCCTTCAAGTCCGCATCGGTGAGTATCGCGAACGGCACTTTCGGGTTGCCGCCGGTGCCGTCCACCTTCGCGGTGGTCAGGAACTGCGGCAGCCCGTCCGTCGGGCCGGGGAACACCATCAGGATTTCGGCCTCGCGCGCCTTGAACTCGGCGTAGTTCGCGGTGAGCGAGTTGACCTGCGCGAGACAGCCGGGGCAGAACAACCCGCCGGACGACTTCGGCAGCCCCTTCACCACCACCAGCACCACGTTCGACTTGCCCCGATACGACACCAGATCGACCGGCTTGCCGTCGGTGTCCGTGAACTTCATCGGCACCTTGTCGCCGGCCACTTCGCGGTTGGATTTGGGGTCGGCGTGGAACCGGGCCGCGGTCTGCTCCATGTTCGGCGCGCCGTAGTTGGGCGGCGCGCCGAGTTCGGGCGCGCCGCCGCACCCGGTCGCGACCACGAGCAACCCGAACAGCCCGACCGCGGAGAGCAGGCGCATGATAACCTCGCAGCGAACGGCGACGCCCTCAGTCTATACGCCCGCGGGCCGAAAGAGGATTCGCCGAACTCGTGCCGCGTGCCTTCTGCTACCGGCCTGATATTGCATGATCCTGGTGCGAGTGTCCGGTTCGCGTGGTAAACCCCTCCCCCGGCCCGCTCCCCTGAGCGGGGAGGGGTGGGTTCGCGATTGAAGTACCACACCGCAACACGGCGCG
>SXHE01000897.1 GCA_005773755.1 Planctomycetia bacterium | reverse complement strand
TTCCTGTTCCGCAAGTCGGTGCGCCCGATCGCGTCGCAGGCGGGTCGGCAGCGTCTCTTGTGGCACCGCGACCACACGCCCCGAGTGTCCTCGTCGATCACACCGGCGGAGGTCGAACACGCTCACCGGGGCGTGAGTGCGGTGCCGTGGTCGAAGGACGCGAAGAACGCGCTGGAGACGGTCCTGCGGGAGCTGGCGCGGGAGGGCGTGGTGCCCGGCGACCGGCGGCAGTTCAAGACCGTCACCGCGGTGCAAGCGTTCGCCTACCTGAACGGTGCAGACGAGGTGCACCCCGAGCACCTCGAAGTGGCACAACACTGTTTATGGGACTCGCCGGAAGACCAGCCGCAGAAGGTGGTGCAGGTGATCGCGAAGATCGTCAACCCGACCGGCATGCGCGTCACGCAGCTCTTGCTCGAGGTGGAGTCGGTGCTGGCCGCGACCGACGTTCGCAACCTCGCCGACGCCGCGAAGGCGGCCGCGAAGCTCGGCGAGATCGAGAAGCAACTCGGCACGCTGTCCGGCGACGGTCGGGTCGAGAAGGCCCGCGGGTACGTCCGGGATCAACTCAAGAAGCTCAAACTCGCCAGCCTCGAAGCGGTTTGAAGTCCTCTCCCCAATACCGACCGGAACGGCGCCAACTGTGTCGCCCGCCGTTCCGGTTTTTTGTTCCCCCTCACCACGGAGTTCGACATGGACCCGCCGCGCCCCCACCCGGAGTTGCTCGAGCGCGCCCTCGCGATCGAAGAGAACGCCAGGCCCAACCTCACCTCGGTGGTGGGCCTGGGCCGGTCGTTCGCGTGAGCGGACTTCCTCGACGACCTCGATGACACACCGCTGTTCGACTGCACACCCGACTCTTCACTCCCGTTCGCACCACACCGAGGAAGCCATGGACCCCAACGAGTTGCTCCAGTTACTCGACCTGAAGGCAAAGCCCCCACCGGTCACAACCAATGCGCCGGTGGCCGGCGCGTCGGGCGCAACGGCGGACGCGTCGTCACCCCCGGCCGGTCCGACCGCGGTGGATGTGGACGCGTGGGGCCTGCGTCGCGGGCGCGACCTCGTCGCCGAGAGTGAGCGGCTGAAGGCGTGCGGCACGGACGAATTCGCCGCCGCCGACTTCTTCGCGGTCGCGTTCGAGCCGGAGCCGCGGCTGACCGCGGCGTGTTCCGACCCGAATCGCCACCAGTACGTCCGGCAGTTGTTGGAGACGCCGGAGTACCGGGCGCTGCACGCTGATACCGAACTCGACGACACGGCCGCCGCGATCGCCGCGGGGCACCTCGCCGAACAGTTCGCCAAGCTCAAGAAGGAAAGCGGCAACGGCAGCGCGGCTCCGGCCGGGGCGGGGGCGGACGACCTCGCCGGCGAGATGGCGGCGCTGCGGGCGGTGGGTAAGGCCGTCGCGGAAGCCCGAAGGGAGGTCGACGAACTGAGGGACGCTTCCGCCGCGTTGGGACTCGGTCCGGGTCAGCCGGGGAGTAACAACCCGCGGGCGATCGCCGAGATCTACCGCCGGGTGCGCAACGACCCGGCACTCCGGAGGATCAGCGAACTCGCGGGCCGGTTCCGGCGGGTGGCTGCGAGCAAGCAGCGCCAGAAGGTGTCTCACGGGCTGGACGACGTGATCGGGGTTGAACCCGGTGGCGACATCGGCCGGCTGCTGCCCTCGGAACTGGCCAGGCTCGCGCTCCCGGAGCTCGAACTCGACACCCTGCGCCGCATCGTCGAGCGACAAGCTCAGTGCCGGGAGTACCACGCGGTCGAGCCGGTCGGCAAGGGGCCGATCCTCGTTGTTTGCGACGAGAGCGGCTCGATGGAAGGCCCGAAGGTTCACACCGCGAAAGCCCTCGCGCTGGCGCTGGCGTGGGTGGCGCGTCGGCAGAGGAGGTGGGCGGGACTGATCGCGTACAGCGGCGGCAGCGGCGAGCGGCTGCTGCCGCTGCCGCCGGGCCGGTGGGACGAGTCGGCGCTGTGCGACTGGCTCTCCGCGTTCATCGGGGCCGGTTCCGACCTGGACGTGCCCGTCAACGAACTGCCGCGGATGTACCGCGAAATCGGCGCGCCCGTCGGCGTCACCGACCTCGTGATGGTGACCGACGCGCGCTGCCGCATCACGGCCGAACTCCGGGAGCGGTTCCTGGACTGGCGCCGGTCGGCGCGGGTGCGGGCCGTGGCGCTGGTCATCGGCAGCGCCCCCGGCGACCTGGAGGGTGTGTGTGACGAGGTCCACCGGGTGAACGCCCTCGACCCTGCCGGCGAGGCCGTGGGGCGGGTTCTGTCGCTCTGAGATTCCCGGCGCGTCGCCGTCCCGCGGCGCGTGCGACCGCGGATCGCCGTGCCCGACCCGGCGGACGGTCCGCCGGGTCGCTTCGTTTCCGCTCTTGCGCGAGGAGGTACTTTCCATGACAGCCGCGACCGCCACCCCGCCGGTGCTTGTGGGCACCGGCACTCCCCTGCTGGGCGAGGTGATCGCCTGGGCGTGCCCGGGCGTCAGCGTCACCCACCCGGCCCTGGTCGCCGCGCTCGAAGCCGCGGGACTGGATGCCGGCGTGGCCCGCGAGTTGGCACCCCGGCACGCGTTCAGCCGCGCGTGCCGGCGCCTCAGCGAGCAGCGCATCATTCGCCCGGTGAGCGAGGATGCGAACGCCGTCCGCTTCCAGTTCACACAAGAGAGTCGTGACGGGGACAAGTTCGAGTACACCCTCGAGACGATGCTCACTCTCGACAAGCAGACCGGAACCGTCACCTGCGAGCTGCCGGGGCTGGCGACGCTGGCCCAGGAGGAACTCGACCGGTGCATCGCTGCCCGCACGGGGTCGGACATCACCCGAGTGGTGCAGAAACTGTTCGAGCGCCAGGCCGACCTGTTCCCCATTCGGCCGCAGGGCGGGTGTTATTTCGTCGCGGAGCGCCACGCCGCGTTCGTGGACAAGGTTCAAGAACTGATGGACCGCGTCGCCGGGCGGTTGCTCCGGTTCCCGGTCCCGGCGGGCACCCAGGAGGGCGATCGCTCGGTGACCCGGGCGGTCGCGGACGGGTTGGCCGCGGTCGTGGCCGAGCACCGGGCCGCGGTGTCGCAGTTCGGCACCGACACCCGCGACGACACGCTCCGGCGCGCGGCCGAGCGGATCCGCACGACGAAGTTCAAACTCGCCGCGTACGCCGAGTACCTGAGCGGCGAGAAGGACCGACTCGACCGCGCCGTCGCCGAGGCCGAGCGCGAGTTGCGAGAGAAGGTCGAGAAGATCACCGCGACGCCGGCCGAGGCCGCGACCGTCTGAAACGTTCCCCTCACCCTTCGGGCCGGGCCCGCGTGGACCGGCCCGTTCCATTCCCCCGACCCGGAGGACGCGATGGCGACCTGTGCCCGGTGTGCGCGCGAGCGCGCGCTGCTGTTCCTCACCACCCCGGCGCTGTGGCCCCACTGGCCCTTCCTGCCCCTGGTCCGACGCGCCGGCGGGCGCGAGGAGTTGGGAGTCGTGTTCGACGCCCGCGCGGCGCGGCTGACCGGCTACAGCGCGACGGTGTTCAAGACCTGCCTGTTCCTCCTGCCGCCCACCTTCGAGCAGTTCCTGGCGCTGCCCCGCGACACGTTCGACACCGCCGACGAACTGATCGACGCCGGGTGGGTCGTGGACTGACGTGCCCCCAACCAGAACGGAGGGCCTGCGATGATCTTGTTCAACCGCGCGGTCGCGCAGAATTTTCGCCTCCTGTTCGCCCGGTGCGTCGCGGGTCGGCCCCGCGGTTCGGCACCGCCCGTCGTCATCCAGATCAGGGGCGGCACCCGCACGCTGGCCGCGACCACGAGCGAAGGCGTCGCCCTCATGCACACCGCGCCGGCGTCGGAGGAGCCCGACGACCTCCTGGTGCTGCCGGCGACAATGCTCG
>SXHE01000896.1 GCA_005773755.1 Planctomycetia bacterium | reverse complement strand
TGATGCGCTTGCTGAACAAGACGCTGAGGTTCCCGCCGGGACACCCGAGGGCGGGCCAGCGGTGTAAGCGGGTACTCGTAGCCTGTCCGCCGCAACACGGCAAGAGTACGCTCATCTCGCAACTGTTCCCCGCGGTCGGGTTCGGCTATGACCCGACGCTAAAACTCATCCTCTTGAGCTACGGCGCGGAACTGGCGACCGCTCATGCGCAGGTGGCCCGCGATCACGTTCTGAACTACGGGCAGGTTCTTCGACCCGACGGCGGGCTTGTGCTGCGCACCGACACGCGCGCCCGGAACAACTGGCACACGACCGCCGGCGGCTACTTGCGATCCGCGAGCATCATGGGCGCTGTCACCGGCATGGCCGCGGACGGCCTCATCTGCGACGACCTGTTCAAAGGGGCCGAAGACAGCGCTAGCCCGGTGATGAAGGATAAGGCATGGGCAACGTTCAGCAGCGTTGCCGAAACGCGGCTCTCGCCGGACGGGTTCATCGTTCACGTCGGCACGCCGTGGGCACAAGACGACGTGCGCGGCCGGCTGCTCAACACCGAGCCGGACGACTGGCTGGACCTGCGGTTCCCGGCGCTGGCGGAAGAGGGCGACGTTCTCGGGCGCGCCCCGGGCGACCCGCTGTTCCCCGAGCGATACCCGCTCGAATGGTACGAGGGCGTGCGCGCCAAGTTGGAGATGCGCGGCCTCTCGCACCTCTGGGACGCGCTGTACGGGTGCGCTCCCACCGGTGACGCAAGCCTGCGTGCGTTCCCGGCCGAATACTTCGGCCCGTGGCTGTGGGTTGACGAACTGCCGACCAACCCCCGCAACGCCGAACGGTTCCGCGTGCTCGCCCTCGACCCGTCCAAGAGCAAAACGGGCAAGGTCGGTGATTATGCTGCGTTCGCGGACGTGAGCCTTCTGAGCGACAACCAGGTTTACGCTTCGATGCACCTCACGCGCGAACCGCTGCCGGGCACCTACGCGCGGGCCGTGGCAATCGTCCGTCAGGCGAAGAACGAAGGCCGACCGTTCCACCGGTTTATCATCGAGAGCAACCAGTTTCAGGAAGCGGTCGGGTTGGCGATCCAGGGCGAGTTACAGCGCGCGGGCCTCGACGTTCCCATCGACCTGCATTGCACCCCGAGCGACCAAGCGAAGCACGCCCGCATTCAGGTTTCGTTGGGGCCACTGCTCGCGCAGAAGCGGCTTCACTTCGTGGGCAAGACCGTCGGGAACAAACTCACCGTACAGCAGGCGAGCGAGCTGCCGAACGGCACGCACGACGACGGCCCCGACGCTGTCGAGATGGCGACACAGGCGCTGAACCTGTTGCTCACCGGGCACAAGCGCCCGCCGGCTACCGTCATCCGCCCGCGGTGAACTTTCCCGCCGCCGGGAAGGTTGTCACGCCGGCGTGACAATTCCGCTACGCGCGTAACCCACCGGACTTGCGTACCATCGTTTGACGTGGTACAACTAAGTTATACCTACCCGGTGCGGTGGCTATGTCCTTCTGGTCGCGCCTCAACCCCCTGCGCCTGTTCCGCAGCCGTCTTCGCGAGACGACGCTTTCGGACCTCTACGGCACCCCGGTCAGCGACACCGAACTCAACTCGTGGAACGGCCGACGGCTCTCACCTCTCACGCCCATCTACGGCCCCGAACAGTTCGCGGACAAGCTCCAAACTATCCGCACGCTGCAAGAGTTGAACCGCGTGCGGCACCTCTCGCGCATCCTGTACGAGCGCAACCCGAACGCCACCGGCGGAATCAATGGCATGGGCCGCTACGTCATCGGGTCGGGCAGCGCGCAGACCGTCCAATCGACCGAGAGCGACAAGGAAGCCCCCGCTCGGTTGTCGAAAGCCGTCCTCGCGCTGGTTGACGAGTTCAAGAAGGCGGTGTGCTGGAAGATTGCCGAACGCGAAATCTACCGGCGATACCTGACGGACGGCGAGTGCTTCATCCTGCTCACGCCGATGGACGACGGCGTTACGGCGATGTGGTTCCTCGAACCGGATCAGATCGTGCCGCCGCAAGGCGAGTCGCACGAGGGGCGTTGGAGTTGGGGCATCCTTACGGACCCCGACCGGCCGGGCAAGCCGCTCAAGTACAACGTCCGCGACTACACCACGAACACCGAGCGCAAATACGACTCGCAGTTCGTATTTCACCTGCGCCGCGGCACCAACCTGAACCAGAAGCGCGGCCTGCCGGCGCTCACGTCCTGCATCGACGAACTGCAAGGCGGGGCGAAGTTGCGGCACGCGAGCCGGGAAGGGGAGAAGGTGCGCGCGTCCATCGCGTATGTGCGGCAGCACGCACAAGCACCGCTCTCCGCGATCCAGACGCTTCAGAGCAGCGCGGCGGCGGGCACCATCCGCCAGGAGACGGAGAACGGGTCTCGCGACATCACGTACCAGCACATCGAGCCGGGCACCGTTCAGGACATCCCCGAGGGGTTGGAGTACCAACCGCCCCCCCCGTCCCCGAACTCCGAAGCGAGCGCCATGTGCGTTCAGCTTTCGTTGCAGGCGACCGCGGCGGCTTTGGAGTGTCCGTACTGGCTCATCAGCGGCGACAACACCGCGTCGAGCTACGCCAGTTCGCTCACCGCCGAAAGCCCGTTCATCAAACTCGTCGAAGGCGAGCAGGACGTGATTGCCGGGTACGTCGATGACGTGTTCACGGCGGTCATCGAGATCGCGGCCGAACAGGAGCGCGACAACATCCCGCTCGACGTGCTCGACAAGATCGACCTGCACGTGAACTACACCGTGCCCGTCGTGCGGCAGAAACTCGAAGAGGCGCAGCGCAACGAGATTCTGTGCAACGGCCGGATCAAGTCGCCGCAGACCATCGCGGCGGAAGAGGGCTTGGACTTCGACAAGGAGCAGGCCAACTTCGCGAACCTGCCCCCCGCGCCGCTCGCACCGGCCGTCCCCGGTGCGGCGTCGTCGGGGGCGCAGACCGCGGGCGGGATGATGAACGCCGAAATCGGGAGCGTGGCGTAATGGCACAACTCATCGAAACGGCCCTGTGGGAAGACGCGCAAGCGCCCGCGAACGGCGTGCTGCCGAACGTGGTCATCCTCGGGCAGCGGTCGCGCAACAAACGCTTCTACACCGAAGAGGCGATGCGGGGCGCGGTCGGGCTGTACGAGGGCAAGGCG
>SXHE01000895.1 GCA_005773755.1 Planctomycetia bacterium | reverse complement strand
GCCGCAGAAATACCGGGTGAACCGGGAGCTTGACGGAGAACGGCGGATTTGCGATCGTGCTTGAGATTCGGGCGGACGGCGCTTGCCTCCCGCCGTTGGGGTGCAAGAGGTCGTGGGTTCAAATCCCGCCGGCCCGACTGAACAGCGTTCGCGACACAGATTCGGCACACGCCCCACTTGGTGCTGCCGGAAACACCAACACCCCGCACTCGCGTGCGGGGTGTTGGTGTTTCCGGGGTTCACACGATCACTTCAGCGCTCCTTCGATGGTCTCCGCGATTTCTTTCGCTTTCTCGGCCGCGCTCTTCGTGTCTTTGAACGCGAAGTTCTTGTGAATCGTGCCGCCCTTCTTGTACACCACTACCGTTACCGCCGCTTCCTTGTTCAGGTTGTAGCGCGCGGGGCCGTCCTTGTCCTTCGCGATGGTGAGCGGCGTTGTCAGCTTGTGGGTGCTTTGCAGCTTATCGAAGTCGGCTTCCTCGACCCCACTCACACCCACGACGAACGTACCGAGCTTCTCGTTGTTCTTCTGCACCGCGTCCACGGCCTTGACCAAACTGGCCAAGTTGTCGTCGGCCTTCCGGGTGAAGACGATCACCACGGCGGGACGACCCTGCCCGTTGTACTTTCAGACGTAGCAGAAGGTCTTGCCTTTGCCCTCGCCGGTGACCGCCTTGATGTCGAACGGGCCGCCGGTCCGCTTCTCCGGGCCGGACTTCAGATCGTCCGCCCGCAGTGCCGGCAGCGCGAGCAGTACCGCCGCCAGCCCGATCCCCTGAACCACACGCATGAGATAGACTCCTCACGAGAAAGCCGCCCGGAACCGCTCCGGGCGGAGTTGCACGAGCGCCCGAACCGGACCCGGCACTACTTCTTCGAGCGCGGGTCGTCGGCGCGGTTGACGTATTCGATCGCCCACGGCCCGTCGCCGTGGAACTGAACCACCGTTTCGCCCTTCACCCAAACAAAGTGCTTCATCCCGGCGGGCCATGTGCCGTAGGTGCCGGCCGGGAGCGGTTCGGTCTTCGTCATGTCGAACGTGTCGCCCATTCCGAGATTAAACGTGCCGGAGACGACCGTGACGCGCTCCGCCTTCGGGTGCGTGTGCGGCGGGATCCGGTAGCCGTCGGGCACCTTCACCCGGAACACGAACGGCCCCGGCTTCGCCGGGTCGCCTTCCAGCACCGCGATCTTCGCCCCCGGCGGCAGCGACGGCGGGCCGTCCTGCCACTTCAGCTCGCCGGGCCGGCGCAGCGCCGCGTCCGGTGTGCCCTTCTTGTGGTCCGCGAAGCCGGGCCCCGGTGCGACAACCGCAAAGACCGCGACGAGACCGAATACTGCCGCGCGAAGCATGATTCCCTCCAAGCGGGCGCAACACGACTGACGCCGGCAGGAGCCGACTATGAGGTGTAAGGGGAAAAGAAGGTCGAGCGTTACGGGCCAGATGTGATACGCGCGCGGCCGGTCATAAGCGCCGCTTATCGATCAGCGCGCGCTCACGTCGGTGGGAGGCAACCGAGGAACAAGCGGGCCGGGGTGGGGAGCACGCGCCGTCGGTCCCAAACGACAAACAGCTCACGAGCGCAGGTGAGGCCGTCGATCGCGACAGGTTTCAGGGTTCCGGCTTTCACTTCCGCGCGCACGGCGGCGCGCGACAGCACCGCGACACCCGCGCCGCCGAGCACTGCGGCCTTGACCGCCTCGCTGCTGCCCAGTTCGAGAACGACGTTCAGCGCCGCGTGTGCGCCGCCGGTGCGCTCAAGCCCTTGCTCGAAACAGCGCCGCGAGCCGGACCCGCGCTCGCGATGCACGAACGGTTGCGCGATCAGGTCGGCGACCGTCAGCCGCCGCTTCCGCCACCAGGGGTGCCCCTTCGGGACGACGAGAACCAACTCGTCCGTTGCGAACGGACGCGATTCCAGGTGCGCTCCGCCGGGCGCGCCCACAAAGCCGAGGCTCGCTTCGCCCGCTTCGACCGATCGGAACACCGCCTCGGTATCGGACACCGACGCCCGAACTTGCACGAGCGGGTACAGCTTCCGGTACGCGGCCAGCGCGCGGGGCAGGTGATGGTGGCCCGGCACGGAACTGGCGGCCAGGAGCAACTCGCCGCTCACGACGACCGGCGCGCCCGTGAGCGCGCCCCAGGCTTCCGCAGTCAGGTCGAGGATGCGCCGGGCGTACTCGTGCAGCGCGCGACCGGCATCCGTCAGCGCGACGCGCCCGCCGGCCCGCTCGAAGAGCGGAGTGCGGACGAGTGATTCGAGGGCGTGAATCCGCTGGCTCACCGCGGCTTGCGACACGTCCAGTGCGCGCGCCGCAGCCGTGAAACTGCCGCGCTCCGCGGCACACACGAACGTGTCCAGGTACGGCAACAGTTCAGTGCCCACGGCCCCTCACAACTCTGGCGGTGTCGCTTACCCCCCACAGCCCTTACCCTCGCCGTCCCCTTCCCCACTTACGGCTTCGGCCATCACGCGGAGTTGGATCACGCTCCGCTCTTGCTCCTTCTCCAGGTACGCGCGGCCCTTCTTCACGTTGACGTGGTCCCACGGCAGCTTTTCGCCCACGGGCCGCTGGCGCGAGCGGTAGAAGTCCACGTCGATGCCGGTGTCCTCGAACGCCTTCCACCAGCGGGCCGCGTTGAAGCACTCCTTCCAGCCGTCGAACCGCGCGCCGCGCTTCCAGGCCTCGTACAGCCCCGGCGATACGCGGCGGTCGCCGCGCGTCAGGATGCCTTCGAGCAGGCTCGTCTCGATGTCGTGCTGCTTGATCTTCACGAACTTGTTGCGCTTCTGCCGGTGTAGGTAGTCGCCGGCCCAGCGGAAGTAGTCGCGCGACTGCATCCCGTTCCACTGGTACGGCGTGTGCGGCTTCGGCACGAAGTTCGAGACAGACGCGGTCACCTCCTTGTGCCGCCCGGTCGCCTGCTTGCCGACTTCGCTAATCGCTTCCGCCAGTTCGACGATGCCGTCGAGGTCCGCGGTGCGCTCGCCCGGCAAGCCGCACAGGAAGTACAGTTTGACGTGCGACATGCCGAGCTTGAACGCCTCGCGGCAGCCTTCGATGAGGTCGTCGTTCTTGATCGGTTTCCGAATCTGAGTCCGCATGTCGTCGCGCGCGACCTCCGGGGCCAGCGTCATGCCGGCCCGCCGCCAGCCCTTCATCAATTGCGGCACGCTGCGGAGCTGGTGGTTCACACGCAGGCTGGGCAGCGAGACGTTCACGCCCAGTGGCATGAACACCTCGTGCATCCGCTTCACCAGCTCCTCGAACTGCGGGTAGTCGCTGCTAGAAAGCGACAACAGGCTGATCTCGTTCATCCCGGTGTTGCGGTAACTCTCCAGCGCCGCCTGAACGATGGTCTCGACGGAGCGGAAGCGCAGGGGCCGCTTGATGACGGTGCTTTGGCAAAAGCGGCACTGCCACGGGCAGCCGCGCATGATCTCGATGGCGATGCGGTCGTGCGGCGTCTGCACGAACGACACCACCGGCTTCGTCGGCAGCGGGATCGCGTCGAGGTCTTGGTCGATGGTGCAGCTTTCGATCTGCTGCGGCACATCCGCGCGCGTCCGGTTCACGCTGGCGATGGTGCCGTCGGTGTGGTAGTCGAACTCGTAGAACACCGGGGCGTAGGCCCAGCGCGTGCTGCCCACCAGTTCCGCCAGCATCTCGAGCCGGCGCTTGGCGGAGTAGTCGCCCTCGCGCACCGCGACTTCCTTGAGCGCCATCCACTTTTCCATCACCCACGGCAGCGACTCCTCACCGTCGCCGATCACGAACAGGTCGACGAACGGGGCGAGCAACTCCGGGTTCTGCGCGCCCGGCCCGCCGGCCACGACCAGGGGATCGCGCACCGTGCGGTCCTTCGCGAAGTGCGGGATGCCGCCCAGGTCGATCATGGTGAGGACGTTCGTGTACCCCACCTCGTATTGAAGGCTGAACCCGATGAGGTCGAAGTCGCGCAGCGGGGTGTACGTTTCGAGGCCGTACAGCGGGAGCCGGTTCTTGCGCAGCTCGCGCTCGAAGTCGAGCCACGGGGTGAACGCCCTCTCGCACGCCCACTGCGGGTCGTTGTTCATGATCGTGTAGAGCACCTGCAACCCGTGGTGGCTCATCCCGAGCGCGTACGCATCGGGGAAGCACAGGCACAGTTTGCCGCGAACGTGGCGGTGATCCTTCGGCACAGAGTTCAGCTCGCCGCCGGTGTACTGAGCGGGCGTCTTCACCCGCGGCAGCACCCGCATCACGGCATCGCGAACGGCGGTGTTTAGCATGTCAGCTCTCTTCTCGATTCGGCGCGACTGGGCAGAGCGATTGTAGCAGGAAACGCACACAGCCCACCCCTTGCGGGGTGAGCTGTGGCAGTCGGTCGCGCGAAGTCTACTTCTCGACCTGGGGCGCGGAAGGCTCACGGCACCGCCGGCCACAAAGTGAATTCAGTACCGGTGGAACCACGACCTGCGAGGTTGATCCAGACCACCGGTACT
>SXHE01000894.1 GCA_005773755.1 Planctomycetia bacterium | reverse complement strand
GGACCCCGAAGGGGTCACCGTTCAATAGCCAGGGGTTTCAACCCCTGGTTTCTGGACCCGCAACAGGTCTTCACCGGTTTAACGGAAACCGGCGGCCCGGCGTTGGTTGCGGGCCGGCGCGCCGGTGCCGTTGGTTCAGTGCCCCCGATCATACACCGGCCTACCAACCCGAACACCCGGCTTTCGCGACAGTTTCGCATCGGCCGGACACCGGCGCGCGTATAATTCGGCCGGCACGGACGCCAGCGACGCAAATAGGGACTATGTTGGAGTGCCCAGGGGTTCCCACCCAGACGCCGCCCGCCACGACGCGACACCACCGATTCAGTCTCCCCTGGGCCGAACGAACCGTTGTCGCGCGAGGTGTCCCCGTGACTCCTGACAGGCTGGCTGCGCATCTAGCGATCAATTCTTACGGCTCCTTCACACTGACCGACGCCGTTCGGCCCGGTGCTGCGCTACCGGTACGCCCGCGTCAGGGCTACCGGACGGACATCTTCCGAGACCCTCGCGCGAAACTCCGGCTGCCGATGCTCTCCGCGGCCGTGAGCGCCGAGAACCTGGTCGACACGTTCCTCGCGCTGCTGGAACCGCTGGGCGACGAGGTCCATGCTGTGCTGGAGAGCAGCCACGACGCGAACGGCGACGCCCACACCGACTTGCGCCGCAACGACATTGACCGCCCGGTTCTCGCGAGCCACTTCTGCGAGTTCGAGGAGTTGCTGACGCACGACGGCTGCACGGGCGTCGCGGTCATGTCGGATCGCGGGCCGATGGAGGTGCAGTTCGACGAGCACAAGCTGCTGCACGTCTACGCGCCGAACCTGAAGCCGTTCCGCCGCATCTTGCGCGCCCACGGCGTTCGCCGCCGCAAGGTGATGCCGCTGATCTCGGAAGCGGAACACCTACACCACACGACGGACGACTTCGCGGACGAGTTCCGGCAACTGGCCCTGCGCGTCGGCGTCGGCGACTTCGACCGCGTCTTTAGTGACGAAGGGTGAGGTGACCGGCCGGTGTCAGCCGGCCGGTTCTTTTGCATTGCCCTCACCGGCGGGTGTCAACCGGCCGGTCGCCCTACGGCAGCGGGATGTCCTTGAACGCGAACTCCACCTCGTGGGTGATCGTCAGCCACTCGTTCAGTTGCAGCTTCTTCGGCGGGCCGAACTTGACCGCGCCGGGGCGGCCGGTGCGGCGGTCCTCGGTGCCGAACACGACCACCATCTTCACCGTGCCGCCGTTGTTGTCGTGGACGTTCGGCCCGTAGCAGTAGTACTTGTTCCCCTTGTCGTCGTGCAGTTCGAGCCGCTGCCACAGGTTCTGGCTCCAGGCGTAGTCGTCGCCGCGCTCCGGGTCGGCCGGGGCCAGTTTCTTCGCGGTGAAGCTCGCGAGGTAGGTGCCCTTCTGGTTCGCGTCCTCCTCGAACGATTCCAGTTCCATCTGCACGTTGCGCCCGACCGCGACGTGCTTCTTCGCTTTCAGCGGGTCGGCGATGGCGAGCTCTTGCACCGACCCGGACAGCAGCACGATCCCGACACGGCCCTTCAACGACTTGATCGTGGTCGCGGCCTTGTCGCCGCGAGTGAGGTTCACGTTCATGTACGAGTTGTGGCCCCGGTAGCCGCCGTTGTAGTAGCCGGAGCGGTACGTGCCGTTGCGCCCGTCGTTCGCCGGCGGCAGGAGCGAGCCGCCGAGGTCGTCTTTCGCTTCCGTCAGCACCGGCTGCGTGATGCCGAGCATCGGGTTCTTCGGCTCCGACTGCACCTGGAAGCTGAGCGTCATGTACTCGTTGTTGCGCTGCTACCCGCCGCGCCGGGGGATGCCGGAGAGCTGCACGTTGCGGCTGGTCTGGATGTTGGTGGCGACGAACCGGAACGGCCCGGCGTAGGCCATGTGCGGGTTCGTGCTCTCGTTGTTGTAAATGCGGATGCTGTCGTCGTCGTACTCGGCGTAGATGGTGAACCCGACGGCGGTGGCGACCGCGTCCGCGGCCTGCCAGAACGGGGTGTTGTTGAACTCGAAACTGTACTTGGTTTCGGGGCCACCGTTGAAGTCGATCTTGTAGCCGGTCTGCTTGGCGATCTCGGCGAAGATCTCCTTTGCGGTCTTGTTCTTCGCGCTGTAGGTGATGCGCTTCGGTTCGATGAGCCGCTCGCGGTCCAGCTTGCGAACCAGCACCGCGAGCCGCCGCTGCACTTCGGGGTTGTCGGTCGCGAGCAGCGCGGCGCGCATGTGCGGGAGCGCCTTCTCGCCCTTCTGGGCGAGGTCGCGCCCGGCCTTTTCGCGGGCGCGCCAGTCGTCGGAACCCAGGTCGTCGATCATCCGCTTCACGTCGGGATCGGCGGCCGTGATCGCGACCTTCGCCGGCACCGCGGGCGGCGCGGCCGGGACGATCTCGATCTCATCCTTTCCGCCGGCGGCGAAGGTGGCGGCGATCAACAGCCCGAATATGGCCGAAGCCGTGGCGCGCATGAGAAGCCCTTTGAGGCCGGTCGAAGAGGATGCTCGGATTCCGACGCGAACACGGGTTCTAGCCTACCAGCGGATTGGAGCG
Source organism: Planctomycetia bacterium (assembly GCA_005773755.1). GTDB lineage: Bacteria > Planctomycetota > Planctomycetia > Gemmatales > Gemmataceae > Gemmata. The sequence goes on along the minus strand of SXHE01000894.1, from coordinate 1,221 downwards.
CCCTCAAGGACGCCGATACCGGGTTGTTACGCGATTTTGTAAAGAAGTGCTCAAGCTCGTCGCAAGCCGCAAGCCCGACCGGTTAAAGCGACATTTCCAACCAGCGCCGATGGACTATTTGTAACACCTGAAATAATCTTGCTGAATGCACTTGACCTGCGGGGGGGGGGCGCTCGTTACAGTGATTCTCGTTGTCGGTTACAGAGCAACGAGGTAGCCCATGTCACTTCGCTTCGTCAAATACATCGGCCGCCTCTTCCAACGGCGACCGAACACGAGCCGGCGGGCAGAACCCGCGAGCCGTGCCCGCCTCGAACTAACCCTTCTGGAAGCGCGCGAAGTGCCCGCCGTGAACACGTTCACGGGTGCCGCCCCGAACGACCTGTGGTCGATAGCGGCCAACTGGAGCCTGAACCGCATACCAAATGCCACGGACAACGTCGTCATCGCTGCGAATCCGCATCAAGGGCGACGATGGACGGCGACTTCACCGTCCTCTCGCTTGAGTTGCTTCCTGCCGATTCGGAACTCGAACTACAAGGCGTGCTCTCGGTTACGGGTGGCATGTACTGGGACAACCAGCACATCAGGGGCGGTACAATCCTGCTGAAAACGGGATCGCACAGCGTTTGGGCAGGCGGGATCCTCTTGAGCAACGGTGTCGGTCCAGGCGAACTGGAAGTCGAACCCGGTGCCGACCTCACCATCGAGGTCGATCTTCAGTCGGGGGTGCGGATGATCGAGTCCGAAATCCGCAACCGGGGCGTGATCGACTTCGATGCCAGCGACACCAACCCGAACATCATGTTCTACGCCTTCTCCATGACGGACGCGCAAATCTGGAACGCGCCCGGTGCCTCACTGAACTTCGACGGTATCAACAACGCGGTGTTGAATCTCACCGGTGCGGGCGCGTCGGGCGTCTTCAACTCCTTCGGAACAGTTACCGTCGACGATAGGCTCACCGTCGACCTCAACGCGCTATTTCAGAGCGCGGGACACATCGCCGTGTTGGAAAACGCCGTTCTGCACCTGCGTGGCGGAGCTACGTTGGACGGAACCGCTGCAGTCGGCCTGAACGCGGAACTAGGCATCTTCGCGGAACTCGCCGAAGATCATGTCGTCATCAACACGCTGACGGTGAGCGGGCTCGGCCATCTCGGGTTGTTCAGCTCCGGGCCAGACCTGTTGAGCATTCAATACGACCTGAACCTCAACCTG
>SXHE01000893.1 GCA_005773755.1 Planctomycetia bacterium | reverse complement strand
GCGAACGGCCGCACCACCCCGCCGGCCGGCCGCACCCCGCAGCCCGCCGACCGGCAGATTCAGGCCCGCCTGGCCCGCATCCGCGGCACTCCGGCCGAGACGCTCCGCGAGGTCGAAGGCGACGTGCGAGCCGCCGCCGCCGAGCTGGCCACCAGCCCGCCGCAGCCGGCCGAGGTCATCGACCTGGTGACCGCCGCCACGCCCGGCCTCGACGCCGCCACGCAACAGCAGCTCGGCACGAAGCTCGCCGGAGCGACCTCCGCCGGCACGCCGGAAGGAGTCAAGTCGGGGTTCCGCAAGCTCGCCGAGTGGGCCGCGAGTCTCACCGGCCGCGCCGCCGTGTGGGCGGTCCGCGGCCTGCTCACCGTCGCCAAAAAGCTGCTGTTCAACACGACCGCCGGCCTCATCCCGCCGGGCACGGCCGAACTGCCGGGCAAGGTGGCCCGCACGTTCCCGTCGGTGCTCAAGTACGTCGGGGTGCTCGCGCTGTCCGCCGGGATCTTCGCCGCGAGCATCGCCGCCCCGATCCTGCTGCCGGCCGCACTCATGTACAAGCTCGGCGTGGCGGCCGTGACGCTCCCCGCCGGGGCCGCGTGGGTGACGTGGGGGATGCGGAAGGCCCTCCGGGGCGTCGGCCGTGAGGCGATTGAGAAGTGGACGGGGAGAAAGATCCCCGACTACATGAAGGCCAACCCGCCGCCCGACCGCGGGGCGGTGGAGATGAACTCCGAAGGCGGGGCACCGCAGGCCGGCGAGGAGATCGCCCTGGCCGGCAAAGACGGCAAGCGTGCGGCGGAGCTCATGGGCAAGTCGCAGAAGCTGGGGCGTGACGTGCTCGCCCGCGTGACCGAGCAGGCGGTCGCCCGACTCTTGGCCGACGCCGACCCGCTCGACACCACGGTGTTGTTCACGGATGAGGAGTTGAAAGAGATCGCGGATTCGCTCGCGGCGACGACGGCGGCGGCAGATCTGCTCGGGCGGAGCCGGGTGCGGCGGATGGCCGTGCAGGCCGACGAAGGGATGCGGGCGTTTGCCGAAGAGCTCCGCCCGACGTGCCCCAAGTGTGGCCAGAAGGGTACGTTCGCCCGCACCACCGGCGACGCGAACGCCATCTGTGACAAGTGCGGGAAGTTCAACGCACCGCTGCCCACCGCGAAGTTCTCGGAGAGCGGCACCGGCCCCGACCCGTTCGACGTGTTCGCCGAACCGCCCGAAGCCCTGCCGCCGGCCGACGCCGTCGACTACTTCCGCCGGCTCGTGCCGTCGATCAACCTCAGCCCCGAGCGGTACGCCCCGCTGCTCGGCCGACAGGCGTTCACGCTCGCGGTCGCGGCCGACCAGTCGCTGCTCAACCGCGTGAAGATGATCATCCTCGACCAGATCGAAGCCGGCCGCCGGCCGCAGGCGGTGGCGGACATCCAAGACGAGCTCGACGCCGCCGGCGTGACGCCCCGCAACCCGCAGTACAGTGAAATGGTTTTTAGAACTAATATGAACGATGCATATATGCAAGGGTTTGCAGCGGAAATGGCCGATCCGGGGATTCAAGAAGTGTTCCCGGCGTGGGAGTACCACGCCATTCTCGACGGTCGCGAGCGGGAGCGACACGGGGAGAGAAACGGTTTGATGTATCAGGCGTCGGTGCCGTTCGCGGAGGTGCGAGGTACGACAGCAAGTGACGTATGCAACTGCCGTTGCAGTGCGTCCCCGGTTTCTAAGTGGGATGTCCAGAAGCGGTTGGCGTCCGGCGAAAGGATTCAAGGAGTCTAAACAACATGCTTCCAGTTGCGGCGATTGATGATGTGAGATACGGCTGCGGGGCTGACCCCGTACACAGCCGCTATTTCCACATGCGTCATTATTCCGGCAATCGCCCGGATCGCTCGCACGTCGTCCTCAGTCAGCCGAGAAGATGGGTTGCGCTCGCCTCTCACCTTCTCGGGGGACTGTCGCAAGTAATGTTTGTCGCCCGTGTGGTTCCTCCCTTTGCGAACCATGTCTTGCGTGTTCTGCTTCGGTGTGCCGGCAAACAAGTGATCGGGGTTTACGCACTTCGGGTTGTCGCACGAGTGGCAGCAAAGGTGGCCATCCGGCATGACCTTACCGGAGCGAAAGAAGGCGTGCCGGTGAGCCAACACGACTCGCCCGGTGTCATCCCGAAAAAGCCCGTACCCTTTTGGGTTTCGCGGCCCTCCCCACTCCCAGCAGCCCGACGGATGATCCTTCGAGACGTGACGGTCGAATCGCTCTGGCTCGGGAGTCTTCCGCTGTTGACCCGTGAAAGCGGTCGAACACAGTCGTCCGCAGAATCGCCGAAGGCCGCTTCGACGGTCAAAGGTGAACTCGCGTTGGCACCACTCGCACACGCCGGACTTGATTCCCACGGCAGAACCCCTGAGCGGTGCAGAACGATACGCAGCATGGACGGCGAAAGCAAGCAAACATGCGGCCACCTTGCCGCCGAGGGGGACCGATGATCCGCACGCCCGCCTATCGTGCCTACCTCACCGACGTGCTCCGCCTGTCCGAGTTGTTCGGCGGGCTGGAGAAGTTCGGCTGGGAGGACTGGCAGCCGGACGGACCCGGCCACATGAAGAGCCCCGGCGGACGGCGGCTGAGTCTCGCCGTGTTCAACCGGATGAAGGGGTCGGGTGGGGACAAGCCGGCCGCGAAGGCGAAGGCCGCACCCGCCGCATCGCCAGCCCCGACGCCCGAAGTGGTGCCGCAGGACGGCTGGGAAACGAACCTGTTCAAAGTGCGTGAGTACGCCGGCCGGCTGCTGCAAGCCGGTGTGCTGAAAGACGCCGCCGGGGCGAAAGCCGCGTGGGGCGACCGCGACGCGATGGTCAAGATGATCAACGCCGCAACCGCACCCAAGCCTCAGCCCACCCCGCCGACGCCGCCGGCCGAATCCCTCGCCACCCAGATCGCCGGCCGCCTGCGCGCGGGCCAGCCGTTCACCGCCAAGGAACTGTTCGGCCTGGCCGACGCCACCTACGGCCGCACCCGCGCGCAGGGCGGCTACGGCCCGTCGGACGCGTACGACGCGCTAGAGGCCGGGGTGAACCTGGCCCTCAAGGGCAACACCGACCCGACCGCCGACGCCGCCGGGGCCGCGAAGCAGACGCAAAACATCCTCGACGACGTGCTCCGCCAGCTCCCGACGCAGACGAACCGCAGCGGGAACAAAGACGCGTTCCAGCAGTTCAGCACGCCGCCGCACTACTCGTACGTGGCCGCATGGCTGGCCAACCTGAACCCGAAGGACGTCGTGTTGGAGCCGTCGGGCGGTACCGGGTCGCTCGCGGTTCACGCCGCCAACTCCGGGGCGTCGGTCG
>SXHE01000892.1 GCA_005773755.1 Planctomycetia bacterium | reverse complement strand
CGCGGGTCACCGGCGTGATGTACTTCTCGGACGGCGCGTGCGCTCACGTCGCTGGAACCGTGAAGGGCACCGTCGGTGCGGTCGTCGTTGTCCTCACGCTCGGGGTCGAACTGCCCCGAATGCTCGCCGAACAGCGCCGCATCCTGCTCGCGTACCCCGACTTCCTGCGCGCCGAAGCCTGAACGTGCCACTGGAGCGCCGATGCCGAAGTCCAAGCCCGCCGGCGACAAACACGTCTGTCTGAAACACACGTCCTGGGTGCGCGGGGTTCGGTTCACCCCGGACGGCTCGCGCCTCCTGACCGCGTGCTTCGACGGGTTCGTACACGAGTGGGACGTGGCGACGCGGAAGCGCGCGCGGACGTTCGAGATCGGCCAGTGGTGCAGCGCGCTCGCGGTGTCGGCCGACGGCGCGCGCGTCGTCGGCGGTAACAACGTCGGCCGCGTCGTGGTGTGGGACCGCGCGACCGGGCGCGCCGTGGCCGACTGGAACACCGGGCGCGCGAACGTATACGACCTGGACTTCGCCCCGGACGGGACCGCGGTGGCGAGCGCCAACCACGACGGCACGGTCAGCGTGTGGCCGGTGAAGTCGAACCCGAAGGGGGAGCACGGCGCGGCACACACCGGGCGCGTGTGGAGCGTGCGGTACGACCCGACCGGCTGCGCGGTCGCCAGCGGTGGCGAGGACGGCGACATCGTCGTGCGCTCGCTCCTGGGCGGTGAGCCGAAGCGGTGGCACGCGCACGACGGGCACGTCGCCGCGCTCGCGTACACCCCCGGCGCGACGCACCTGTTCTGCGCGACCCTCTCGGACACTTACATCGGCCAGACCGAAGGGCGGCGGCGCACCCGCGAGACGAACCTGAAGCTGTGGCAGGTGAGCGCGCCGGACAAACCCGCGCTGGCGCTGGCCGCGCCCGCGGCGCACGGGGTCGCGGTGTCCGCGGACGGGCGACTGGTGGCGACCGCGCACACCGGGCACACGGTTATGGTGTGGACGTTCGAGAAGAAGAAGCCGCCGCGCATCCTGACCGGGCACGAGGACGCGGTGTTCGCGGTCGCGTTCGCCCCCGACGGCAAGACGCTCGCCTCGGCCGGCCCCGACTGCACCGCGCGCCTCTGGGCGCTCAGTTAGCGCGGTCACGGGGCGAGTATGTGCTTGCCGTCCTCGAACTTCTTGTGGCAGGCGTTGCAGTGGCCCAGCATCGCTTCGTAGGCCTTGCGCGCTGTGGGGTAGTCCTTCGCCTTCGCCGCCTTCAGCAACTGCACGCCGGAGTCGCGCGAGGCGACGCTGTGCTTCGACCACAATTCCGCGTCGGCCTTCGGCAGCCGCGTCAGCAGCAGGTTGCTGCCCTCGGCCAGGATCAGCGCGTCGGAGCGCACGGCCTTCCAGCCCGCCGCGTCCTTCGGTTCCGCCGCCAGCGCCACCTTCAGCCGGCGGTACGGGGCCTGGAACATGCCCTCCATGAAGTCGTGCATGTTGACATCGACCGGCACGAGCGCGGGCGGTTTTTCCTTCTCTGCCTTCTCTTCGGCGCGTGCGCGATCGGTCGAGGTGAAGGCGAGCGCGCCCAGAGCGAGCGCGAGCGGAACGGCGAACACGGCGAGTGAGCGCATGGGGCCTCCGGGGATCAGCGCGGGCGCTCGGCCACACACATCATGCAGTCGGACGCGCGCGCGACGTAGCACAGCCAAGCTACGGCTTTGGCGGCCGGCTTCCACGTCAGCGCGCGGGCCAGCGGCCCGCCCTCGCCGCGCCGCCGGGCCAGCTTCGCGCTGGACCGCAACCAGTCGCCGTGGCGGATCATGCGCACCGGGTCGGTGCGGAACCCGGCCGTTTGCAGCACCTCGGTCAGGGTCGCGGGGGTGAAGTGCAGCAGGTGCCGCGGCAGGTCGAGGCCGAACCACGAGCGCCCGAACAGGCGGTACGGGAGGCTGGCGATGTTCGGCGTCGCGACGACCAGCTTCCCGCCGGGGACGAGCAACTCGTAGGCGGCGCGGAGGATCGTCAGCGGCCGGTGGACGTGTTCGAGCGAGTGCCACATGGTGACCACGTCGAACGAGCCGGGCCGCAGGTCCGGGTGGGGCAGGGTGCCGGCGAGCGCGGTCAGGCCGTGCTCGTCGCGGATGTGCTGCACCGCGCCCACCGCGGCGTCGAGGCCGGTGACCTCCCACCCCTGATCGGCCATCGTCGAGAGGAAGCTGCCGCCGCCGCACCCGAAGTCGAGGAGCCGGCCGGGGCCGGGCCACGGCAGCACCCCGCGGCGCTCCGGGCACGGGCGGCCGAGCACGCGCGCCCAGAACGCCCGCGGGGCGCGCGACTGGCGCATCTTCGCGGGGCGGCGGTGCGGCCGGTAATCCGTCGGGTAGAACCGGCTGATGCCGGCCGCGTTCGGGCGCGGGTTGGTGTAGGTGAGATTGCAATGCGCGCAGCGAACGACCGCGAACACGAGTGCTGATACTTGCGGCGGGAGCGGGTCCGGCGCTTCGAGCACGGGCGCGCTGGCTTCCGCGCCGCAGAGGGGGCAGGGCGTCTCTTCCCAGGCGACGGGGGCCGCGCCGGTCGGGCGCGGCTCGGGGGCGAAAACGGCGGGGCGATTCCTGGTCATCTCGGCAGCCCTTCCGTGAGCCGAAGGCGGGGTCCGGCCCGCGAGCTTAACCCGCGCCCGGCACCGGCGTCAATTCCACCCGGCGCGTGCCCGGCCGGCGCACCCCGCGCCGCACCGTTCGCCGTTCCTTCGCGCCAGAGAGAATCCAGTCGCGGATCAGGTTCTTCTCGGCTTCCGTGGGCTGCGGCTTATCCGAGGGCGGCATCTGCTCGTTCGCGCCGGGCAGCATAGAGGTGTACAGGGTGCTCTTCTTCGGGTCGCCCGGTGTCAGCACCTCGCCGTTGTCGCCGCCCTTCTTGATCGCGGCGAGCGTGCGCAGGTCGAGGCCGCCCTTCGGCTTGCCGGCGTTGCCGTGACAGATCAGACAGTGCTTGTCGAGGAACCCGCGAACCTCCTTGAACGCGACCGCTTTCGCCACCACGGGCGGGTCTTTGGGCTTGGGTTCCGGCTTGGGTTCCGGTTTGGGCTCCGGCTTGGGTTCCGGTTTGGGCTCCGGCTTCGGCTCCGGCTTGGGCTCGGGCTTCGGTTCCGGTTTGATCTCCGGCTTCGGTTGCGGCTTCGGATTCTGTGCTACCGGCTTCTCGGTGTTGTCTTTCTCTTTCTGCTTGGCTTCGGGATCGTCACGCTTGGTCTTGGGCGTGCCGGCCCACACGCCGAACCCGAACCCGATCAGCACCAGGCCCGCGAAGACGGACCCGAAGACCCAGTGCCCGTTGGACGAGAGCTGGCCCGGCTTGGTCGGGGTGTCGTCGTCGTCCGTATCGAACTGGCTGTCGGTAAATTGCGACATGGCGAGGCCCCGGCGGGATGTTGGCGGGTCGGCAAGTATCCAAAATCCTAGCACCTGCGGGCCGGCCGCACCAGCCGACGGTGCGGAATCCGCGGCGCTAGCTGATCTCGCGCCCTACACGTCGTCGGGCACGTCGATCCCGAACTGCCGGATCGTGAAAACCCGCTTGTAGTTGTCGATGTTGTGCTCGCGGAACAGCGCCCGTGCGCCCTGGAGCCGGTCCACCAGCGCCAGGACCAGCACAACCTCGCACCCGAACTCGCGGGCGGCCTGCGTCGCCTTCAGCGCGGACCCGCCCTTCGTGAACACGTCGTCCAGAATCGCGACCCGCATCCCCGGTTTCAGCCCGCCCTCGATCTGCTTCTTGGTGCCGTGGTCCTTCGCGGCCTCGCGCACCCAGAACCCCTCGATGGGCTTGCCGTGGCGCTGGTAGCTGATGACGGCCGCGGTGATGAGCGGGATCGCACCCACCTGCAACCCGCCGATGGCGTCGATGTTCAGGTCTTTGGTCCAGTCGTAGAGCACCTCGCCGATCAGGGCCGCGCCCTCGGACGACACCGCGGTCATCTTGCCGTCGATGAAGTACTCGCTCTTGGCCCCGGACGCGAGTGTAAACGGCTGACCCGCCGGTGCGCGGCGGAACGACCGCTGCTTGAGGAGTTCGAGTAGCCGCTGTTCGGTGTCGGTCATGTTCGGCTCGCGGGTGCGACGGGGGGCGAAGCGCACCGTCGATTCTAGGGCGGGTTGAACGGAAGGTGAAGGACATCAAGGTGCGCGCCACCGTGGGGGGTGCAGTAACGGATTCTGGCATTTAGGCCGTGTCCGCCCAGTAGGCGGCCCACTGATCGCTTGCTTGAACGGCGCAGAGGGTGGCCATCCGCTCGACCCGGCGCACCTTCCACCGCGCGCCGGTCTGCTTCAGTCG
>SXHE01000891.1 GCA_005773755.1 Planctomycetia bacterium | reverse complement strand
GGCGCCCGCGCCGCCGCCCCTGCTTGCGGCGCCCCGCCGGGTTGTTCAGTGATGGGGTCCGGTCGGCCATAGCGCGGTAGTCAGAGGCCAGGGGGTGGCGGGGCGAAGGGGTGAAGGGGTGAAGGGGTGAAAGGGTGAGGAAGACAAGCCACTCGACCGGTCTGTATCACCCCTTCACCCGCTCACCCCTTCGCCCCTTCATCGACTAGGGGTTGATCGGCACGATGATCGTTGCGGCGCTCTTGTCGAGCAGCTTCAACTGGGTGTTGTCCACCTCGACGCGCACGGTGATGTAGCGCGTGTCGGTGGTCTCGATGTTGACCACCTTGCCGGTCACGGCGGCGCTGGCCGCGGTCGGCGGCTTCCACAGGCACACGCCGCCGGCGCTGGTGCCGACCACGATGAACGACTCGCCGCGCACCGAACTGAACGCGGCGGCGGTGATCGGGCTGCGGCCGGGCGTCACCAGTCGGCCCACTTCGGCCCCGCGCCCGCCGGTGCGCGGCGCGTGCCAGTACTGCAGCGTGCCCTTCAGGTCGCCGTCGCCGCCGGCCGTCGCGATGCTGTACGGGGGCAGGCTCTCCACCGGGGTGCCGGTGGCCACCTCGTCCGGGCCGAACAGCGCGAGGGTCGAGAACGTGCCGGCCGAGCTGACGTTCTCGATCTGGCCGACGGTCTGCCGGGTGGCCGGGTCGACTAAGTCGAGGCGCGTCTTCGACTGGTCGAACAGCACGCGGGCACCGTCGCGGCTCGCGCCCAGCGCTTCGACCGCGCCGGCCCGGTGGTCGATGGTGCGCAACACCGCGGCCTTGTCCGTGCCCAGCTTCCACACCTTGATCGTGCCGTCCTTCGACGCGGTAACGAGCGTGTTCTGCGGGGTGAACGCGACCGAGCCGACGTTGTCGCGGTGCTCGCCCGCGAGGGCGTACAGCTTCTTCGCGGTCGCCAAATCCCAGACGAACACGTCGCGGCCGGCGGCGGACGCGAAGAACCGCCCGTCCGGGCTGATCGCCAGCGCCTGCACCGCGGACGTGTGCGCGTCCTCCGGTTCGGCCTTCGGCGCGGTCGGCAGCTTGTCGCGGTTGGTCACGTCCCAGATGCGGATCTTGCCGTCGTCGGCCCCGGTGATCACGGTCAGCGTCTTCGCCGCCGGCGGGGTCGCGACCACGCTCCGTACCGCGACCGGGTGCGGCAGGTTGTGCGGCACGCCGGGGCGGTTCTGCTTCTTGCCCAGGTTCGGGTCCCAGACGAGCGCGTTGCGGTCGGCCCCGACGGAGACCACGAGCGGCCCGTCGGAGTGGGCCGTGACCGCGATCCCGGTCACCGGTTGCCGGTGGCCGTTGTGCTCGGCGATGGGCGCGCTGGGCACGGCCGGTTCCACGATCACCCGCTTGGTCGGGTCGTTCAGGTACGCGCGGATCGTCTTCTCGTGTTCGACCGGGGTTTGCCCCTCGATGCGCACGCGGTCGGTGGCCTCGATCTCCATCACCTTCTCGCCGGCCTTGACGAACTGCCCCGGCCGGCGGTCCACGCTGCGGATCAAGCCGTTCACGCGGCTCAGGAACGTGTGCTTGTGGTACTGAACGGTCGCATCTTCGAGTTCCGCGGTAGTCTTGGCGATGGTCTGGATCGTGTTGGCCTCGTTCTCCCGGAATCGCGCGAGCGTGAGCTGTGCGTCGAGCACCTCGACAATGGTGCCGACACCGTTCTTGTAGTTCTCCTCTTGCTTCTTCAACCGGGCGTCGGCAGCTTTGGACGCTTCGACCGCGAACGTCAGCGCCTTCTCCGCGGCCTTCTTGACCGTGTCTGCGCCGCGGATGCGGGTGAGGATCTGCTTGACATCGAGGACGATGAGAACGTCGCCAACGGAGACCGGGTCGCCGTCGCTCAGCCGCCGGAACGGGGTCCGCTTCTCCGGGTTCGGTTCGGGGTCGTGCGGGTGATAAACGACGCGGTCGCCGAGGGCGGCCAGCACGACTCTTCGGTCCTCGCCGGCCTTGAACCGGATCGGCGTCGCGACCAGTTCGATCAGGCCGTCCACTTCCGCGGACACGATGTGCCGGTCCTCGAACTGGGCCAGGGCGTTCGAGATGACGATCGGCTGCGTGCGGGTCACGACGGCCGGGTAGCTCGGGGCCGCGACCGGCGGGTACAAGAAGCTGGTGACGTCCGCCGGGGCCGGGCCGATGTTGATCGTGGGCGGCGCGTTCGGGTTCTCCCTCTCGGGCGCGGGGGGCTTCTTTCCGCAGCCGACGAGTGTACCGACGAGCGCGAGCGGAACGAGGGCCAGAGCGAGCGAACGCATGGACACGTCCTCCAAAGGGACCGGTGTAGGGTTGTGGCGCGGGTGCCGCCGGGGTCTGGCGCTCGCCAGCCAACGGTCGGCGGGACAACGGGGAGTGTCAGTGTCCGTGGCTAGTGGTTAGACAAGAGAGTTTACCTGTCTTCTCTGACCACTAACCACCGACACTGACACTAGAAGAAGAAGACCACCTTCTCGTAGAACCACTCCCACACGCCGTGGAACAGCGTGTAGCCGAGGGCGTGCTTGCCGCAGCGGATGCGGGTGCGCACTTCGAGGCCGGTGACGAGGTGGGCCTCCGGGATCCACTTGTCCTTGGGGATGCCCGGATCGGCGAAGGCGTCCGGCACGTTGGTGCGGGCCGGGATGTTCAGCTTCACGTAGGCCGACACGACCGGTTCGTTCTCGTTCTGGTCGGTCTTGTTGGGTACGGCCTCGGCCGCCATCTCGTCCTTGTACAGGCGGCCCTCGTAGCTCGTGTCCGGCTGGCTCGAGAGCAGCACGTCCACGACGAGGTACTTGCGCTTGCCCTTCACCGGGTCGTTGTCGGTGAAGTGCGAATTGGGGTCGGCGAACGCCTTGAGCACCTGGCCAACGTTACTCTGCGGGATCTTGAGTTCGGCCTGCCACGGGCCTTTCAGGTTGCCCAGGCGCATGACCTCTTCGTTCGGCTTGAGCGTGCGGCCGGTCAGGTTCTCGCGGCGGTCGTCGTTGAGCACCACCCACTTGGACGCGCCGCGCTCGCGGGCCAGGGTGCCGAAGTCCGGGGCGATGACCCGGAAGTAGCCCGGCCCGCGCGGGTTCGGCAGCCCCTTGCTCTCCGGCTTGGAGTCCACCTTGTTGAACTGCTGGTCGAGGACTTCCATCTCGCCCAGCGCCTGCTTGCTTTGGCCCTCCGCGATCGCGCGGTCGGCGCTGATCCGGCTCTTGCCCTCTTTGTCGAGGCCCGATTGCTGCAACTGCTTGGATAACTCGGCCACGAGCGCACTCTTCGCGATCCACTCGCTCTTGGCGCGGCTGTAGTCGGCCTCCAGTTGGGGGCCGTGGAACGTGACCAGCTCGAAGTCCGGGTCGACCTCGCGACCGGGCTTCACCCGCAGGTCGACCACGCGCCCGTCGGCGGGCGGGAAGATCTTCGCGATCTCGACCGGTTGCAGTTGTCCCTTCGCCTCCATTCGCAGGCTGGCGGGCACCATGACCATGACGCCGACGAGCACCGCGAGGAGCACCGCGACCGAGGCCGCGATGAACCGCCGCTTGCCGCCCAAGCCCTCCTGAAGGCGCGCGACCGGCCACCAGAGGAACTTGAGCGGGACGCGCTTCAGCTCGGCCGCGTTGTACAGCGCCGGGGCCGCGTGCTTGGTCACCACGTCGAGCTTCTGCACCACCGGGTCGATCTGCTCCGGCGGGTTGAACATCTCCATCACCAGCACCGCGCGCGCGGGCCGGGTCTTGTCCTTCTCGCGCTCGTCGCGGCACGGCTGCACGATGAGCAGCTTGGGCTGGCTCTCGTGCAGGTAAGCGTCGAGCGCGTCGACAACGGCCGGCGGCAGGCCGGGGTCTTTGTCGCCCTTGAACGTGAGCGGCTCGCCCCACGCGAGTACGGCTTCCATCAGCTTGCGGAGCCGGCGCACGTGCGTGCTGGCCTTCTCGACCACGTCGGCCCCGCTCACGGCCTCGACCGTGACCCGCCACCGGTCGTGGCGCACCCCGACGCACAGCCGGTCGCACTCGATCAGCTTGCGGCCCTCGTTGGCGACGTGGTACGCCACCTCGGTCGGGTTCAGGCTGCCGTGGATCTGCCGGGCGAACTGCTCGACCGCGGAGTACGTCTTCTCGACGCCGGCCGCGACGCGGGCGCTGCTGAACTGGTGGTACTGGCTCGCGTACCCGGCCATCTGAAGCGTGTAGTTCAGGTAGCTCGGGTACATCCGCGGGTCGTGGTTGGCGTCCTGGAAGATTTCCAGAAGCCCCAGCGGCTGTTTGTCCGGGCTGATGATCGGGGCGAACAGGGTGAAGTGGTCGGTGAGGTTGGCGGCCGGAACCGGGCCGGGTTCGCCGGGGCCGGGCGCGAGCCGGCCGTTCGGCTCCAGCAGCACCGGGCGCGGCGGCGCGGCCTGGAACACCTGTCGCAGCACCTCGTTGTGGCACTGGCGCGCGCCGCGGCGCGCGTCGAGCCCCACCTTGTCGAGGTTCTCCTGGCACGCGAGTTGGAGGAACCCCTGCGGGGTGCGGAGCCACACGGCCCCGGCGGGCGCGTCGATGGCCGCGAGGGTGCGGTTCAGGAACTGCTGGTAGAACTCGGTCGGCGGCAGCGCGGAGCCGGCCAGTTTGCCGACCGCTTCATACGAGTCTTCGATCTGGCGGTGGTACTTGGCCCGGGCGTCGGTGCCGGCGCTTTCGGCGGTCGGGGTGCTCACGGTCGTCCTCGTACTGATGCGTCCACCAAGTGGCCGGTTGTCGCGGCGCGGAAATGGCGGCTCCGGTGATCGGATCGTGGCGCGGGTCCGTGTGTGCGGTCTGACCGTTCGCTCGGCGAGCGAAAACACGGAGGATGAGCAACGGCCTTTGGCCCGCACCGGCAACCGCCGGCCACCGGAACCAACGCCTCCAAACAAGATGGGGCGGCTGAGCAAATCTTAGCGATCATACCGCGAACCGGGTCGGGTGGGAAGTTCATCCCGTCGCCCGCGCGCCGCCCTCCGTTGTGACCATAGTACGCGCTGGCGCGAAATGTCGGCACCCCCTTCTGGAGCCGGCCCCGGCCGAACGGCCCGCAGATCGCGCAGAGCAGACGCAGATCAAATCCGATCAAAGGCAGAAGGCAGAAGACATTTTTGACAGGATGGACAGGATCAAACAGGATGAAGAGTGAAGTCCGCACCGTTTTTCCATCTCTGTTCATCCTGTTCATCCGGTCAAAACGCTTCTGCCTTTCTGACTTCTTCTGATCCGATTTCATCTGCGTCTGCTCTGCGCGGTCTTCGGGCCGTTCTTGAGAACAGCTCATCCGACACCGAGCAGCGTTTCTCCTACCGCCCGGTGATGCGGGTCGCCTGTTCCTCGCGCAGCGGCACGCGCAGGTTCGGGGCTTTCACCTCGGCCGTGAATCGCGCGTCGCCCGCGGTGGTCGCGTCCACGTCGATGGTGAACGTGAGCGTCTGGCCCGGTTGCAGTTCCTCGACGGTCGGGAACGCGACGCGGCCGGTGCCGTCGATGCGGCCCTCGCCCGCGCCGCTGCCGCGAACCAGCTTCAGCTCCGGCCCCGCGAGCGCGCTCACTTCCAGGTTCCGCGCCGACACCGTGCCGGCGTTCTTCACCCGGATCTCGTAGCGGACCCGCTTGCCCGCTTCGACCACGCCCGGCGGTGTCGCGAGTTCCAGCGACAGCGCCGGGGTGCCGATGATCGCGACCGCGGCTTCGGCCTTGCCCTCGACCGGCGTGCCCACGGTCGCGCCGTTGCTGACCGCGTCGCCCAGCACCGCGACCGTCACGCCCGCTTGCGGCGTCAGCTTGATCGCGGTGCCGCTCAGCTTGAACGTCTTCGCCTCGCCCGGCTTCAACTCGGACAGCTTCCACTCGACCGAGCCGGGTCCGATGGTGCCGTTGTCCGAACCGGTGATCTTCACCTCCGGCGGGAGCGTGGCCCGCACGATCACGTTCGAGACGGCCGAGTCGCCGCGGTTCGCGACGCTGAGCGCCCAATCGACCGGCTGGTTCAGGTACATGAGTTTGGGGCCGACCAGCGCGACCGCGAGTTCGGCCCGGCGCACCTCGACCGAGAGCGGGTCCGCGCTGGCGGACAGGTTGCCGTCGCCGGTCGCGGCGGCGCGAACGGTGTAGCGGCCGGTGGCCTTCGCGGTCAGCGGCAGGTCGAACGTCTTCGTCTGACCGGGCGCGAGCGAACCGCCGCTCAACTCGACCGGGCCGCCGCCGCTGGCGTGCAGCAGGCCGTTATCGAACCGCGCCCAGATCGTCACGTTCTCGGCCACGGCCGCGCCGCCGTTGGTGAGCGACAGCCGCACCGGGATGCGCTCGCCGGCCAGGGCCATCGGCGGCACTTCGAGCAGCAGTTGAAGCTTCCCCTTCTCGACGCGCGTGACGCCGCTGGTGTTGGCTTGCATTCCGTCGGAAGTGACCGCGTCCGCGGTAATGGTCACGTCGCCGACGCGCGCGGGCCGCACCTGGAGCGTGACCGACTGCTTGCCCTTCCCGCTGACCGGGGGCAGGTCGAAGATGAGCGCGCCTTGCGCGTCCTGTCGGGTCGGCGGCGGATCGCTGCTGGCGAGCGTCGCGCCGTCGGAGAGCGCGACGCGGACCCGCGCGGCCTGGCTGTCCACGCCGGTGATGTTGTCGAGCGCCACGGTGACGGGGAACGTGCCGATCGCGCTGGCGACCTGTGGCGCATTCACTTTCAGCTTGAGTTCGGCCGTGGCCCAATCGACCGTCGTTTCGCGCCGGGCGACGACCGTACCCGGCCCGACGCCGTTGTCCGCCGGCTTCACCACCTCGATGGCGACGCGGGTTTTGCCGGCCTTGGGGTCGCGCTGGACGAGCCGCACCGACGCGCCGCCGGTCTCGTCGGTGAACGCTTCGGCCTCCTTCCCGCCGCTCCCGCTCAGGCTCGCGTCCTTGCCGACGAGCACCGCGGCCGGGCCGTCGATCACGCGATACCGGACGCGGAAGTTCGCCCCCGCGTCGGATGCCGTCGGGTTCACGGTGGTGGAAAGCGTGGTCTCGCCACCGAGCCGCACGGTGGTGGCCGCGGGGAACGAGAACCGGGCGTCGCCCCACAGCACCTTCGTGACGACGCGGCCGTTGTCCCAGTTGAACACGGCCGGGGCGTAAGCGGTGACGACCGTTTCGCCCGGCACCGCGGAGGTGACGACGATGAACGTCTGACCGGGTTCGATGCGCACGTCGTCCTTCTCGTCGTCGTTGCCCCGGGTGATCGTCTTGGGCATGTACGAGGTGTGCGTGACCGCGTACTTGTTGTCGTGCTTGTACCCGCGGCCGGCGTAGAACCCGGACTCGTCGGCCTCGATGATGTGGCCGGGGCCTTCGATCATCCACTCGACGCGGCGGTCGCGGCGCGCGGTGCCGTCCTTGTCGTACACGGAGGCGACGAGGACGATCTGCGAGCCGAGCGGGGCGTTCGCCTGACCGGACGGCGTGACGCCGAGTTTGACGGCTTTCGGGTCGAAGTTGCGGAAGTAGCCGTGCCCGCCGGGTTTGCCGTGGTTCTGCTCGGTGCGCCCGCCGGCGAACAGGTACGGGAAGTAGCCGGGGTTGTACGAACACCCGGTAGCGACGAGCGCGAGGGCAACGGCGGCATAGCGAGCGAACATCGGTGCGGACCCTCCGCGCGGAGTATCGAGAGCGCGAGGGAGATAGGCGGGGGTTGAAAGATTTGCAAGGCGGAGTGTCAGCCGTGTCGATCCGCACGGCGGGAGGCGGCTCCGCCAGTGGGACGAACGCTAAACGTTCGGCCTTCTCCACCATACTTCTGTTCTCTGCCTTCTGTCCTCTGTCCTTTGCTCTCTGGTGCCGCATGGCTCGTCCCAAAGTGTTCGTTGCCCGCAAGCTTCCCGCGGTGGCGCTCGATGCGATCCGTGCCGCGTGCGATGCGGACGTGTGGCCGGAACAGCTCCCGCCGTCGGCCGACGAGCTGAAGCGCCGCGTCGCGGACTGCGACGGCCTCGTGTCGCTGCTCACCGACCGCGTGGACGCGGCGCTGCTCGACGCCGCGCCGAAGCTCAAGGTGGTGAGCAACTTCGCGGTCGGGTTCAACAACGTGGACGTGGCTGCCTGTACCGCGCGCGGGGTGTGCGTGGGGAACACGCCGGGCGTGCTCACCGACGCCACCGCCGACATCGCGGTCACGCTGCTGCTGGCCGCGGCCCGCGCGATCCGCAGCGGCATCGACGACGCCCGCGGCGGCAAGTGGCTGACGTGGGAGCCGCTCGGCTGGATGGGCCAAGACCTCGCGGGCCGCACGCTCGGCATCGTGGGCATGGGGCGCATCGGCTACGCCACCGCGAAGCGGCTGCACCACGGCTGGGGCATGAAGGTGCTGTACACCGCGCGAGGCCCGAAGCCGGACGCCGACCGCGACCTCGGCGCGACGCGCGTCGAACTGGACGAGCTGCTCGCGCGGAGCGACTTCGTTTCGGTCCACGCGGACCTGAACCCGACCACGAAGGGGCTGTTCGGCGCGGACAAGTTCGGGCAGATGAAACCGACCGCGGTGTTCGTAAACACGTCGCGCGGGCCGCTGGTCGATCAGACCGCGCTCGCGGCGGCGCTGCGCGACGGGACCATCTTCGCCGCCGGCCTCGACGTGACCGACCCGGAGCCGCTGCCCACGAGTCACGAACTTTACGCGCTGCCCAACTGCGTGATCGTGCCGCACATCGCCAGCGCCACGCCCGACACGCGCAACGCGATGGCCCGACTGTGCGCGAACAACCTGCTCGCCGGCGTGAAGGGCGAGGCGCTGCCCAACTGGGTGAACCCCGAAGCGGGCGACAAGCGGCGGGCCTGATACGGTCCCCGGAAGTGGCTGCATTAACGAGCCGCGGCCGCAAGGAGCAGGGCAACGTGGCCCAGTCCCTTGCGGTCGCGGTTGATCGAACTGACTTCGGGCTTACTCCTTCGGTTCGCTACCGGGGAGCGAGAACAGCGGGCCGGCCGCCCCGGTGCCGCCGCGCAGCCCTTCCTTGTCCTTCTCGTCTTCGACCTTCTTCTTGGGGGCGTCGTCGTCCTTCTTCTTCTTCTCCTTGCCGCCGCCTTCCTTCTCCTTTTCTCGCGCTGACTTCGCGGCCTCCATCGCCTTCTCCGCTTCCGGCCCCTCGATCGGCATGTCGGGGATCTCGTCCGGCACCTTGCCGTCGTCCACGTTGCGCATGCTCAGGCCGACCTTGCGGTCCTTCGCGTCGACGCGCAACACCTTCACGTCCACGTCGTCGCCGACCGTGACCACTTCTTCCGGCGACTCGACCTTCGCGTCGGTCAGTTCAGAGATGTGAAGCAAGCCTTCAAGCCCCTCTTCGAGCTGCACGAACACGCCGAAGTTGGTGAGCTTGGTGACCTTGCCCTTGACCTTCTGGCCGGGCAGGTAGCGGGCCGGGATGTCGGTCTCCCACGGGTCCGGGCCCATCTGCTTCAGGCCCAGCGCCACCCGCTTGCGCTCCTGGTCGACCGTGAGCACCTGGCAGGTGATCTTCTGGCCCTTCTGCACCACCTCGGACGGGTTCGAGACCTTCCGCGTGTGGCTCATGTCCGAGACGTGGAGGAGGCCGTCGATTCCCTCCTCGATTTCGATGAACGCGCCGTAGTTGGTGAGGTTCCGCACCACGCCGGTGATGACCGTGCCCGGCGGGTACTTCTTCGCCACCTCGCCCCACGGGTTGCTCTGGCACTGCTTCATGCCGAGCGAGATTTCCTTCTTGTCGTGGTTGATGTTCAGCACCTGAACCTCGACCTTGTCGCCGATCTGCACCAGCTCCTTCGGGTCGGCGATGCGCTTCACCCAGCTCATCTCGCTGATGTGAACGAGGCCCTCGATGCCGGGTTCGAGCTTCACGAACGCCCCGTACGGCATGATGTTAACGACTTCGCCGTTGAACCGCTGGCCGATCGGGTACTTGGCCTCGATGTTCTGCCACGGGCTGGGCGTCTTGTGCTTCAGCGACAGCGCGATCTTTTCCTTCTCGCGGTCGATGTGCAGGATGTACACCTCGAGCGTCTGGTCGATCTGCACCACGTCGCGCGGGTTGGTGACCCGGTGCCAGCCCCTGTCGGTGATGTGCAGCAGGCCGTCGATG
>SXHE01000890.1 GCA_005773755.1 Planctomycetia bacterium | reverse complement strand
TATCTCGACGGCGCGAACATGAACGCGATCCTCGGCATCACGCGGCCGGGCGACTTCGGCGCGGACATGCAGCACTACAACGTCCACAAGACGTTCACCGGGCCACACGGCGGCGGCGGCCCCGGCAGCGGCCCCATCGCGGTGCGCGACTTCCTCGCCCCGTACCTGCCCGCGCCGACCGTTGTGAAGGACGGCGCGAAGTACAAGCTCAACTTCGATATGCCCAAGAGCGTAGGCCGGGTGCGGAGCTTCTTCGGCAACGTCGGCATCCTGTTCCGCGGGTACTGCTACATCCGCACCCTCGGCCCGGACGGGCTGAAACGCGTGAGCGAGCAAGCGGTGCTGAACGCGAACTACCTGCGGGCGCGGGTGGCCGAAGGGTTCACCATCCCGCACGCCGGGCCGTGCATGCACGAGTTCGTCGCCAGCGCGCGCATGAAGGAGCTGCGCGACCGCAAGATCACCGCGAAGGACATCTGCAAGCGTCTGCTCGACTTCGGCTTCCACGCGCCGACGGTGTACTTCCCGATGGTGGTGGCCGAAGCGCTGATGATGGAGCCGACCGAAACCGAGAGCAAGGAGACGCTCGACGCCTTCGCCGACACGCTCTTGAAGATCAAGGCCGAAGACCCGGAAGTGGTGCGAACCGCCCCGCATACGCACATCGTCAGTCGCCCGGACGAAGTGAAGGCCGCGAAGGAACTGAAGCTGCGGTGGACGCGAGACTAACCATGAGCGAACCGACCGCGCGCGTTGTGAGCATCGTGTACCGGCCGCAGGACAGCGGGCGGCCACAGGACCGTTACGCGCGCGTGCCCGCGGAGCGCGTGCAACTGGTCGCCAACTTCGGCATCGAGGGCGACCGCAAGGGCGGCCCCGGCGACCGGCAGTTGAACGTGATGCACGCGGAGCACCTCGCCGAACTCGGCACCGAAGGGTTCAAGGTCGCGCCGGGCGAGATGGGCGAGCAGATCATCGTTGCCGGCCTCGACCCGGCGGCGCTGGTGGCCGGCGCGCGGGTGAGGCTGGCCGACGCGATCATCGAAGTGGTCGAACCGCGCACCGGCTGCGCGCGGTTCGAGATGATCCAGGGCAAGCCGCGCGGCAACGCGGCCGGTCGCCTCGGGGTCATCGCCCGCGTCCTCGAAGGCGGCCCGCTCGCGGTCGGCGACGCGGTGGAAGTGCTGGCGGAGCGGGGGGCGTAAGCCCCCTGTGAATCACTCACCAAGATACATTTCGCAAAGCTCGACAACCGGCCTTGATCGGAATTAAACGCGCGTATAGTATTCGATTGGTGGCGAGACCGCGCGCCGGCGGAACCGGCGAGACGAGCACCGGGGGGCTTTGTGCAACACTTTCGCGCGAATACCAATTCGGTCCCCGCACACGGGGCGGGCCGCGCGAGGCGCGACCCGAAAATGAGAAAACGTTGTGCATCATTTCAAGATTTGCCACTTCCGGCCCGCGGTGCGGCCCGGCGCGACGCGGGTTGTGTAACAGATGTGCGAATCGCCCGCTTCGCCCCGGTCGGGGCCGCACTCGGTTGCTGTTGGCGCGCGTTGTCAATATCTTCTGCGTGACGGCGAACACCTCTGTGTACCGCCGCGCACACGTCACCGGGAGGCACCCGTGTCGGTCATCGAGACGGCAGACCTTCGCAAGCGATACGGCCCGATCGAAGCGCTCAAGGGTGTCTCGCTCCGCGTCGAGAAGGGTCAGATTTACGGACTGCTGGGCCAGAACGGGGCCGGCAAGACCACGCTCATCAAGGTCTTGCTCGGGATCGTGAAGCTCACGGACGGCCGGGCCTCGCTGCTCGACGCGCCGGCGGGCGCGGTCGAGGTGCGGCGGCGCGTCGGCTACCTGCCGGAAGACCACGCCTTCCCCGGCTACCACACCGGCTACTCGCTCATGGACTACTACGGCGCGCTCTACGGTGTGCCGGCCGCGGAGCGCGCGAAGAAGATCCCCGACACGCTGGAACTGGTCGGCATCGCCGGCCGGATGCACTCCAAGATCAAGACGTATTCGAAGGGCATGAAGCAGCGGCTCGGCATCGCGCAAGCGCTGATGCACGACCCGGAACTCATCATCCTCGACGAGCCGACCGACGGCGTCGACCCGATGGGCCGCAAGGAGATCCGCGACCTGATGGGCCAGCTCAAGGCGAAGGGGCACACCATCTTCCTGAACTCGCACCTGCTGGGCGAGGTGGAGCTGATCTGCGACCGCGTCGCCATCCTCCATAAGGGCGTGGTGGTGCGCGAGGGCACCATCGACGAGCTGACCAAGACGAAGGGCACCTACGTGCTCGGCCTGATGTCGGGGCAGACGTTCCCGGCCGACGCGGTGGCGCAGTTGGGGTTCCCGGTGCGCCCGCTGCCGGACACCGCCGGCCACTTCGAGGTCACGCTCGTCGAGGGCAAGACCATCGAGCCGGTGATGAAACTGCTCGCGGAGCGCGGGCTGACGGTGGTTCACATCGTCGAGAAGAAGCAGTCGCTGGAAGACGTGTTCATGAAGACGGTGGAGAGCGCCGAACCCGGTGTCGACCGCAAGCAGCGCCGCCGCGGCGCGCGCCCGGTCGGCGGGGAGAACTGACCCGTGCAACAATTCTTCGCCATCCTGAAGGACTCCTACCGCGAGGCGGTGGACGGGTTCGTTATCTACGTCATGCTCGGGCTGGCCCTGGTCGTGGCGCTGATTGTGGGGAGCATCACGTTCACCCCGGACCCGGCCCCGCGCGCGGTCGCCGTCATCGTGTCGAAGTTCACCGCCGTCTTCCCCGATAAGGGGAAGAGCAAGGCGTTCACGGCCGTGGCCCAGCACCCGGTCAAATACTCCGCGGAGAACGCCGAGAGCGGCACCGACGGCACCGTGAAGTTCGTACTCGACGTCGCCCCCGAACGGGCTGCGGTCGTCGACAAGAAGGACGGGTTCCGGTACGCGGTGTTCACCTGGTCGAAGCCCGCGGGCGAGAAGTTCAAGAACCCGTTCGGCGACGGGAAGGCCAAAGGCGGGGAGGAGCGCCGGTTCGAGATCGTGCTGCCGCCGGAGGCGACCGCCGCCGACCTCGCCGCAGTCACCGACGACGACATGGCCGGGTTCCTCAAGTCTCAGTTCGCCGCCTTCGTCGGCGTGACCGAGGCGGACGTGTCGGCGAAGCGCGTCGCCGGCGTCGCCGAGCCGAGCTACCGGTTCGAGGTGGAGCTGAAGCGCGCGACCACCGCCCGCGGGTGGCCGCAGACGCTCGACGTGTTCTTCCGTCAGGTGTCGCTGGGCGACGACTGGGAGCTGGGGCAAACGGTGTTCAAGATCGAGAACGGGCTGGTGGGCTGGATCGGCGGTACGGGCACACTCGTCATCAGCGTCATCATCACCGCGTTCTTCATCCCGAACATGCTCCGCAAGGGGAGCATCGACCTGCTCATCTCCAAGCCCATCGGCCGGACCCAACTGCTCGTCTACAAGTACATCGGCGGGCTGGTGTTCATCTCGATCATCACCTCGTTCACGATAACGCTGGTCTGGATCGCGATCTCGTTCCGCGCCGGCTATTGGGACCCGACGTTCCTCCTGACGATCCCGACGCTGCTGCTGGCGTTCGCCATCCTGTACGCGCTCTCGACCGCGGTCGCGGTGTTCACCCGCAGCGCGATCGCGTCGATCCTCATCACCATCGCGTTCATGTTCGGCCTGTTCATCGTCGGACAGGCGAAGACGTTCTTCGACGTGAACCGGGTGTTTCAGGTGGCGAAGGTTCCCGACTGGGCGTACACGCTGGTCGACACGCTCCACGCGATCCTGCCCCGGTACAAAGACCTGGACCGGTTGACCTCGAAACTGCTCATCGAAACGAACCTGCCGTCGGGCGAGGCCCGCACCAGCGGCATCGGGCTGATCGACTACCCCTCGTGGGGCATGACCATCGGCGTGTCGCTGGCGTTCATCGTCGTCATGCTCGCGCTCTCGTGCTGGAAGCTCAACAAGCGCGACAACTGAGCCGCTGGCCATCAAGCTCGCGGTAGCGCGCCTCGTCGATGCGCGCGAACCGCACGGTGTCGCCGACGCGCAGCGGGAAGAAGCCGCTCGCCACGTCCACAATGGTGAGCGGCGTGCGACCGATCAGGTTCCAGCCGCCCGGCCGCTCGAGCGGGTAAATGCCCGTTTGCCGGCCGGTCAGCCCCACGCTCCCCGGTTCGACCCGCACCCGCGGACTCGGCAATCGCCCCACCCCGCACAACTCCGGCGACAAGTACCCCAGGTACGGAAACCCCGGCACGAACCCGATCGCGTACACCGTGTACGCGGTCGCGGTGTGCAGCCGGATCACCTCGTCGGCGACGAGCTTTGTCGCTTCGCACACGCGCGCCAGGTCGAGTTGCATCTCGTAGCAGACGGGGATGGTAAAACTTTGCCCCGGTGCGTCTAGCCGTGACCCGGAGGGGAGCGCGAGCGCCTCAAGCCACCCCATTACCTCCGTCGCGTCGATCCGGTCGGCGTCGAAGAAGACGCCGGCGCTGGCGTAGGCGGGCACCACGTCCAGCAGCCACGGCGGGTTCGCGGCGCGCACGGCCTGCGCGAACCGCACCGCGGCGGCCTCGTC
Source organism: Planctomycetia bacterium (assembly GCA_005773755.1). Taxonomy (GTDB): domain Bacteria; phylum Planctomycetota; class Planctomycetia; order Gemmatales; family Gemmataceae; genus Gemmata. The sequence goes on along the minus strand of SXHE01000890.1, from coordinate 376 downwards.
CGCGAGGTACGCCAGCACCGCCTGATCGCCGAGGGGCGCGAGTTTCATAAGCATGTTGTAGGCGAACGGCCGGTGTCAACCGGCCGGTGAGAGCGAACACGAAGAACCGGCCGGCTGACACCGGCCGTTCGCCTGAAATGACCGTTCCCCACGGGCGTCTTCTTCTCGATGACACCGGACCAACTCGCCAATCTGGTGGACCGGTACGCGGCGGCACTCGTGCTGTACGCGCGGCAGTGGTGCGACTGCCCCGAAGACGTCGTCCAGACCGCGTTCCTGAAGCTGGTGCGCCAGGGCACGCCGCCAGACAACCTGCTGCCGTGGCTGTACCGCGTGGTGCGGAACGGGGCCATCGACGCGAGCCGGGCCGCCCGCC
>SXHE01000889.1 GCA_005773755.1 Planctomycetia bacterium | reverse complement strand
GGTTTACGTTTCCCGCTCCCTTGCGGTCGCGGCTCGCTAAGGGCGCTATTTCCTGGGAACCGTGTCAGTCCTTCTTGGGGCGCTTCATGCCCTTGATGGTGTGCATGGGGAACAGTTTCCAGCCGGCTTCGACCTCGCCCACTAGCCCGACCAGTGTTGCCATCTTTCCGCCCATCTCGACCTGCTGCGGGATGATGACGATCTTCTCGATGTTGCCGAGTTGAACCTCAATCGCGGCCATATGGGTGTTCTGATCCACCGCGACCGGGGTGAACGCGGTCACGGTATCGTCGAGTTTCAGCGGGTCGCCCTTGCGCACGGTCGCGGCGTCGGCCAACACTTCCACGCCGCCGGGCAGCACGTACAGGAACTTGAAGTTGGCCGCCTTGAGCGTCGGGTTCTCGGCCTTCGGCTGATCGATCTGCACCAGCCAGGGCGTGGCGGCGCGCTTGGCGACCGGCTTTGCGCCGGGGAACGCCACCGCCTTGATGTGATCTTTGGTGAACCCGCCGCCGCTGAACACCGCGGCCTTCTCGCCCACGGTGCCGCTGAACCCGAGCACGTTGATGCCCTTGTACTCGAGGGTACCGGCCAGCGGTTCCATCACGCCCTTCACGGAGATGGACGCGACCCGCTTGTCGTAGTCGTACTTGATACCCTCAACCGAGCCGACGGGGACGTAGGTAATGATGCCCTTCGCGTAGGTGGTAGAGTGCGGCTCGCGCACCTCGAGCGCGAGCGGCCCCTTCTTGGCGTCCTCGGTGGCCCCGTTCGCGTCGGCCAGCCAGGTGAGCCGGTGGGTGCCGACCCCGAACTTCAGGCCGGTCACTTTCACCTCTTTTCCTTCGACATCGGTGACGGTCGCCTCGGTCGGCGTGTCGGCGGCCCGCGCGAGACAGCCGACCAGTACCGCGGTGACTACCGCCCAAGTTCGTCGCATGAGAAATCCCCTGTAAGAAGTCCTGTTTCGTTGTGGCGCGATTCATGGTGGGCGGGAACCGCGGGCCGGGCAAGGAAAAAGTGCCAGAGAGTGCGAATGCCCGTCTTGCGGGGTGACGGGGCGCGCGACATAATCACTCCACACTCGGGGCGGTTTGGTGCCCGAAGCGATTGCCCCCCGTGGGCCAACCCCGCCCGATCGCCACCCGAGACGGAAACGGGTCCAACCGTGGACGACATTTTTCTGCCCAGCGGCCGACTTCGCCCGGACATTCTGGACGAGGCCACCACGCGCGTGTTGCGGGAGTCGCTCGGACACACCCGCGCGACCAACTGGGACAGCGTGCGCACCCCGCACCTGTTTATGGGTCTGCTCGCCGCGCCAGATTCCGGCGTGTTCAAGTGGGCGACCAAGCTCGGGGCCGATCTGCCCGGCCTGCTCGACCAGTTCCGTGACCTGTTCCACCAGGGCAACGCCGAACCCGTCCCGCCGCTGCTGCTCAACCGCGAGTTTCTGTCCGATAACGTGATCCGCCTGCTGCGCGACGCCCACGGCCGGGCCTGCGACAGCGGCCGGGCCAGTGTCACTCCGATGGACCTGCTCATCACCCTCTTCACCACGCCGAACAGCATCGTCGCCGAGTGCTTCGAGCGGATCGGCGTGACCGCGGCACGGCTGACCGAACTGGCGGTCATGGCCGAACGCGACGCGCCCACGAAGTAGGGAGGGGTGCGGAGTGCGGAGATAAGACAGGGGCGACCTGCGCCTCACTCCGCACTGCATTGTCGGAATCTTCCTCACGTCTTTCCTCCGCCAGCGCAATCCGCGTTTTTTGGACCTCACCCGCCGACACCGCGCCGGACCGTGAACTAGGCTCCCGACATCCTGTACTCCGTCCACCGTTTCGGGTAGGGAGCGTCACGTATGCTCGTCTCACGGTTCGTACCGCCGGTAGCCCGTCACGGAACCGTACTGCCGATGCTCGGCGTGTGCTTGGTCGGGCTGTTCGGGTTCGTTGCCCTCGCGGTCGATCTCGGCATGTTGGCCGTCTCGCGAACCCAGTGCCAGAACGGGGCGGACGTGGCCGCGCTGGTCGGCACGCGAACGTTGAACAACAAAGACGGCGTCGCGTACAGCAACCTGCCGGCCGCGCTCGCCAGCCTGAAGTCCGCGGCGACGACCAACCCGCACATGAGCGCGAACTTCAGCAACAGCCAGATCACGAAGATCGAGGCCGGGCAGTACCTGTACAACCCGACGAGTCAGACGTTCCAGGTCGCGTCGTGGACCGACGTGACCAGCAACGGCGGGACCGTGACCGCGTCCAGCGGGTCGTGGACCGCGATGCGGATCACCATTAGCGTCGCGCAGCCGACGTACTTCATGCGGGTGTTCGGGGTGAACACGATGCCCAGTGGGGCGCGGGCCACCGCGGTGTACCGCCCGCGCGACATCGCGTTCGCCATCGACATGACCGGTTCGATGGCGTTCAGTAGCACCTACAACTTCAACAACCTGTCGATGAACCCGGACCCGCTGGTGCCGAAGGCCGGGCACTACGCCTCCGGTCAGGGCGGGATCGTGGCTCTGTCGAACCAGACGAACGGTAGCGGTGAAGCGATCCAGCGGAACAACTACACGATCAGCACGCCGGGTGGTCCGCCCATCGTGCGCAACTTCTACTTCGACCCGACGAACATCAACACCCCAGCGACCTCGGCCTACCCTCTGACGACGAAGGCGGACGGTAGCCCGAACCTGCTCAACGCCTTTCATCGGTGGAACCCCCCGGAGAGCGGCGGCAATTCGAGCACCTACACCGCGGTCACCTACAACTGGACCGGTTACAACCCGACGCACAAGGGGAACGAGACCAACACGAAGGGGCCGATACCGGCACCGAGCTTCTACGGCACGATGACCGACGGTGTGGTGAACTACTCTGGCGACCGGTGGCGGCGCGGCAACGGTGCCATCAACAAGACGGAGACGACGTGGGCCACCGGCAGCGCGACGACGCGGGCCGCGTATCACGCTGCCGACCTGTTGGGCTACAGCGCGGCTCCCAGCGCGTCGCCGGCGTTCACCGCCGACTGGCTGAATTTCCGCGACCCGGTGTGGGAGCAGTATGGGTACGACCTGGACATCGTGAAGTACCGCGCCTACCGCGGGGCCGGTGTCCCGTCGAACCCGGCCACGTATCTCGCGGCGGCCATGCCCAGCGGCGGCGGCGCGAACGCTGACAACCTCAAGGTTCCGGCCGCGGACCGGTTCGCCGGGTACTCGATGGGGCCGGGGTATTGGGGTAAGACGTTCTACATCTGGCCGCCCGACCCGCGCGCCCCGGTGGGCAACCCCGGCGACGCGAGCTACCAGGCCGGCGACTGGCGGCGGCGCTACTTCTACAACAAGTCCGGCGGCGCGCTGGACGCGCAAGCCGACAACAACACGAGCACCACCGGAACGCAGGGTATTAACCAGGCGATCTTGAACACCACCACCGGGCAGACGCTGGTCGCGACGGCAGGGACGCAGGTGAACTACCCCGCGATCCTGAAGTGGATCAAGAGCGGGCCGCTCGTGCTGCCGCCGAACTTGCGGGCCGGCCGCGTACTGTACTACTCGTCCATTCCGGACGACGTGGTCACAACCACCGGCAGCACGCAGCAAAAACTCGATAAGGCGTTCTGGAAGGCGTACATCGACTTCACGTTGGGTATCGGCAGCTACACTTCGGCCTCGAACCTGTACGGTTCGGCCGATAGTTGGTCGTCCAGCACGCAGTCGATCACCACGTCGGCTCTCACGACGTACAAGTTCTCGTGGCAGCCGGCCGGCGACGCGGCGACCCGGCCGTACATGCGGTACACCGACAGTCCGCGCCGCCCGCGCCTGCACACCTGGTTCGGGCCGCTTTCGATGATGGACTTCCTCAACGCGGTGAACGGCAACTGGCTGCCGGGAACGTGCTACGAGGCCCAGTGCTGGCAGCTCAAGGCCGGCGTGAACGCGGTGCTCGACGACGTGAAGAACAACCACCCCAACGACAACGCCGGCATGGTGTACTTCGCCACCAGTCACCACAACGGCGTGCGCGTGCCGATCAACCAGAACTTCAAGACTCTCAAGAACGCCTTGTTTTACCCAAAGAGTCTCTTGAGCGCGATCGACGGCGGCAACGTGACCGACGAGTACCGACCGTTCAACACGACCGGGCTGGCCGGCTACAACGCTGCGGAGATCCCGAACGCGTCGGGCGGCACCGACCCCGGGACCGGGCTTGCGTACTCCTTCAACCTGCTGTCGTCGTCCACGATCACCGCGGCGCAAACGGCCGGTGCGGGCGGTGGCCGTCGCGGTGCGCAGAAGATCGTCATCTTCGAGACGGACGGCGTGCCTAATAGTTACCGCGTGCCCACATACGTTCAGCGCGGGTACAACTCGTACTACACGCTCGCAGGGGTGACGAACGGGAGCAACGGCGACACGACGGGTATCAACCACGCCTACAATATTATCAAGCAGATCGTAAAGCCGGTGGCGACGACCGCGACCACTAGCGGTGTCGGCGAGGACAGCGGCCTGAGCTTGCCTAACGCCCCGGCCCGCGTGTACCCCATCGCCTTCGGTGACCTGTTCGACGAGGTACTGGCCCCCAGCGCGACGTTCCGCGACACCGCGAAGGCGTTCCTCAACCAGTGCGCGGTCCACGGCGGCACCGGCAGCCTGCCCGACACCCAGATCATCACCGGCCCGTACGCGCAGCGCATTACCCGCCTGCGAGACTGTCTCGAACGCATCTTCCAGGGCGGCGTGTCTGTGGTGCTGGTCGAGTAGCTCTGGGCGAACCCGAAGCGTACGCGACGGGGTGGGT
>SXHE01000888.1 GCA_005773755.1 Planctomycetia bacterium | reverse complement strand
GCGGGGTCACCGGCCGCTTACCTTATTCCGTTGGCGGCTTGGGCCCGTCGCCGCGGATCAGCGCGACGGCCGCGATGATGAGCAGGAACGCGGCCACGGTTCTCCACGTCGGCACTTCCTTCAGGTAGAGGAACGCGAACACCGCGAACACGCCGAGCGAGATCACTTCCTGCATCACCTTGAGCTGGGTGGCCGTGAACTCCCCGTGACCCAACCGGTTGGCCGGCACCTGGAGCGCGTACTCCGGCAGCGCGATCAGCCAGCTCACCGCGATCACGCTGACCAGCGCGACCTGTTTGTACTTCAGGTGGCCGTACCACGCGACCGTCATGAAGGCGTTCGACGCGACGAGCAGCAGAATGACGGTAATCGTCGTGCGCATGGGATCGTACCTGTGAAGAAAGCCCAGGGCACGCCCTGGGCTTCTGCAGACCTTGGTAACTGTGGGCCGCAGGCGAGCGCGGCTTCCGAGCTACTTCGCGGTCGGCGTGATAGTGATCTGCGCCTTGGGCTTCATTTGGCCGATGACGGCCTCGCGGATGCGCATGGCGTACAGGATTTTCACGTCGTCCTTCACCTGCTCGAACTTCTTGGCCGTGCCCGCGCGGCGCTGGGTCACGAGGATCAGGTGGTAGCCGACCTCGGTGGCGACCACGTCGGACATCTCGAACTGCTTCAGCCCGAACGCGGCCTTCGCGAACGGCTCGACCATCGCCCCGGCGCGGGGGAAGAAGTTCAGGTCGCCGCCGTCCTTCTTCGACGGGCACACCGAGTGCTGCTTGGCGTAGGCCGCGAACAGCTCGTCGGTGCGGTTGGCCTTCGCCTGTTCTTTCGCCAGCGCGTCAGCCGTGGGCGGCAGCTTGGCGACCGCGTCGCCCGCTTCCTTCTCAACCACCTGCTTGATCCCGCGGAGCAGTTGGGCCGCCTCCTTTTGCTTGGCCTCGTCGGTGCCGGGCGTCAGCAGGATGTGCCGGGCGCGGACCATCGTGCCGTCGAACACGTCCGGGCTGCTGTCGAACAGTTGCTTCAGCGCCGCGTCGGTGCCCTGCTGGGTGACGAACTTCTCCCACTTCATCTGGGCCGACACCTCGACGCGGAACTCGGCCTCGGTCAGCATCATCGCTTCGAGTTCGCGGGTGTAGTCCTTCTTCGCGTCGGTCAGCTCTTTCTTCAGGTCGGCGATCAGCTTGTCCACTTCCTTCTCGTCCACAACGACCTTGAGGGCGTTGAGGTACTGGTCGATGAGGGCGTTCTCGATCAGGTGCGAGAGGATCTCCTTGCGGGCCGTTTCCCGGTGGGCCTCGGGGAACTGGCGCAGCGCGCGGTACACGGCGACTTCGGGAATCGCCTGCGTGTTCACCATCGCCGCGTTGCCGGTGGGCCGCACCTCCGGCTTGGCCGCCGGCGGGGTGACCATCGGGACCAGCGGCGGCGCGACGGGCGCGCCGCCGGGCGGCTGTGCGGTCGCTGTCGAAATCAGCGCCGAGCCGAGGATCAGGGCCGCGGCCCCGCGAGACAACTTGCGCATTGCGGACGTCCTCCAGGTCGAACCGGGCACGCACTCATCCCCCACGGCGCGGGCCTGCCCGTTGCAAAGAGCGCCGTTGATACCGTGACTGTCAGGGGTGTCAAGGTGAAAGTGGGCGCTCTGGACTTGAACAATTACCCCCGAATTGTCCGCACAATCGCGTCGCGCACGTCGCGTTCGTGCGGCTGCAAGTGTTCCGGCGGTTGTTCCCGTTGCCCGGTGCGCGGGCCGCTGCAACTCGCCGAAGTCGGGTTCGCGCCGTTTGACCGATGCTCGAACGCGGGGGATGATCCACTTGGTACGAGTGCCGACGCACTCCCGCCACGCTCGACAAGGAGGTCCGACGTGAAGATCCGTGCATTGTTCTCGCTCGCCGTCGCCGCCGGGGTTACCGGTCAGGTGGTCGCGAGCCCGCCGGCCCCGCTGCCGGCGTCCGCCACCCAGACCAACCCCAACCAGACCCTCGCCGACGACGTCGCCTACCGGCTACGTTCGACCGGCAACGCCGCCGGTGCCGACGTGTCCATCGTCGCCCGCGAAGGGACCGTCACCCTCAGCGGCCACGCGAAGAGCGCCGACCAGAAGGCGAAGCTCGTCGCCGACGTGAAGGCCGTCGCGGGGGTCATCATCGTGCGCGACAACCTGCGGGTGCCGACCGCCGGCATCGTGCAGGTGCAGGACGCGCCGTTGGGCCTCGCGCCCATCGCGCCGCCACTTGGGGCCGCGCCGCCGCCCGCCGCCGGGAACCCGATCGTGGAACCGGCCCCGCTCGGCATCCCCGGTCAGGCCGCACCCGACATGCAGGCCCCCAACCTGCCGCCCGACGCTTGGCCGACCTACGCCCCCTACGGCAACGTGAGCCGCGTGGCGTACCCGCAGGCGTACCCGTACAACGCCTTCCCGTTCATCGGGCCGTACTACCCGTTCCCGAAGGTGCCGCTCGGCTGGCGCAAGGTCACGCTGGAGTGGGACGACGGGCACTGGTACCTCGGCCGCAACTCCGCCCCGCACGACTACTGGCGCGTGAAGTTCTGGTGATCCGTTATGGCGAACGGTCGGTGTCAGCCGGCCGGTGAGAGCGATGAGGTCGCACCGGCCGGCTGACACCGGCCGTTCGCCGCTCAACAACTCCCCTTTCATCGCGGCGTGCGTTCGGCCACAATCGCGGCATGGACGCACGCCAGATTCTCGGCCCGGACGGGCTGATTTCCCGCAAATTCACCAACTTCGAGTCGCGCCCGCAGCAACTCGATATGGCCGACGCCGTGGCCGACGCGCTCGCGCGCAAGCGGCAACTGCTCGTCGAGGCCGGCACGGGTGTGGGAAAGTCCTTCGCGTACCTCGTGCCGGCGATTCAGGCCGTCAGCGCGCGCAAGGACTTCAAGGTCGTCATCTCGACGCACACCATCAGCCTTCAAGAACAGTTGATCCGCAAGGACATCCCGTTCCTGCAATCGGTGTTACCGGGCGACTACCGGCCGGTGCTGGTGAAGGGCCGCGGCAACTACATGAGCATCCGCCGGTTGCGCGGCGCGCAGATGAAGGCCAGCACGCTGCTCGACACACCGGGCGCGATCGATCAACTCGTTCAGATCGGCCGCTGGTCGCGCACGACGCAGGACGGCAGCAAGGCCGACCTGCCCATGCAGCCCTACGAACCCGTGTGGGACTTGGTGCAGTCCGACAGCGGCAACTGCCTCGGCCGCAAGTGCCCGCATAACTCGGAGTGCTTCTACTTCCAGGCCCGCAAGCGCGTGTTCGGGGCGAACCTGCTGGTCGTGAACCACGCGCTGTTCTTCGCCGATCTCGCCATCCGGCGCGGCGGCGGCGGCATCTTGCCCGATTACAACGCGGTCATCTTCGACGAGGCCCACACGCTCGAAGACGTCGCGGCCGATCACCTCGGCATCGGGCTGGGGCAAGGCGGGGTCGAATACCTGCTGAACCAACTGCTCGCCCCGCGAACCCAAAAGGGCATCCTCGCGACGCTCGGCGACGGCGACGCCATCGCGCAGCTCGACGCCACGCGCCAGGCGACCGAGAAGTTCTTCCTGAGCGTCTACCAGTGGCAGTTGAATCAACCCAAAGGCAACGGCCCGAACGCGAGCGCCGGCAGCGGCCGCGTGCGCGCGCCGAACCCGGTACCGGACACACTCAGCAAGGAACTCACCGCGCTGGGCGACACGCTGCACGAACTGGCGAAGGGCCGCGACGCTGAGGACGAGAAACTGGAACTGACCGGCCGCGGCGACCGACTTTATGGAATGGCGAAGAACGTGAACGAGTGGCTCACGCAGTCGCTCGATGGGCAGGTGTACTGGGTCGAGGTGAAGCCGGGGCGGGTGCCGCGCGTGACGCTGGCGAGCGCGCCCATCGAGGTCGGCCCGGAGCTAAAGAAGCAGCTTTACGACAACGTGCCGAGTGTGATCCTCGCGAGCGCGACGCTCTCCGTTGGCGGTGAGGCCGGTTTTAGGCACTTCCAGAAGCGGCTCGGCCTCGACGACGCGACGACGCGGCTGCTGGGCAGCCCGTTCGACTTCGAGAAGCAGGCCGAACTGCACCTGTTCAAGAACATGCCCGATCCGAGTTCGATGAGTGCCAAATACGAAGACGAGGTGCTGAAGAAGATTCCCGAGTACGTGGAGAAGACGAAGGGCCGGGCGTTCGTGCTGTTCACCAGCTACGGGTTCCTGAACCGCGCCGCGAACCTGATGGGGCCGTGGTTCGCCAAGAACGGCTACACGCTGCTCGTGCAGGGCAGCGGGCTACCGACCCCGAAACTGCTCGACCAGTTCCGCGAGGCAAAGAAGGCCGTACTGTTCGGTGTCGATTCGTTCTGGCAGGGCGTGGACGTGCGCGGCGAGGCGCTGTCGAACGTCATCATCACGAAGCTGCCGTTCGCGGTGCCGGACCGCCCGCTGACCGAAGCCCGGCTCGAAGCCATCGCGGAGGACGGCGGCAACCCGTTCATGGACTACCAGGTTCCGCAGGCCGCGATCAAACTGAAGCAGGGCTTCGGCCGGCTGATCCGCACGCAATCGGACAGCGGCATCGTGGTGCTGTTCGACCCGCGCGTGCTGACAAAGCCCTACGGCAAGGTGTTCCTCGACGCCCTCCCCAACGCCAAACGCTTCATCGACGGCACAGAAGCGCCGAGCGACGAAGCGAAGAGTACGAGGCGCAAAGCCAAGACGGGCTAACGGAAGCCGTCAGCCGCGATCCGCAGGCGTGCGCGGGACGATCAGTGCTTCACTCCCAACTGGATCAGTTCCCCAGAGTAATTCGCCTTTTCGCCCACCCACGCACCGACCTTTCCGCCGCCGCCGTTCGCCCCGACCGCCAGCCCGCGGGTCAGAGCGTACCAGCCGAAGTAGCAGTGGTTGCTAGTCGCGCCGGGCAGGGCGTTCGGGTCGCGGGCCAGAATCTCGTCGCGGATCGCGCTCAGCCCGCGGCTGAAGATCGTGCCCACGACGGGGTGCGCGCGGCCGGCCGCGATCACCTGTTCCACGCTGTCCGTATGGATGTTGCCGATGGTGAGTTGGTCGAGGTCCGAGGCGAACCCGCAGCACGGCTTCACTTCGCCCTTCGGATTCACGATCAGTGCTTGGCCCGGCCCCTCGCAGTAGTCCTCTTGGAACCACGTGCCGTCCCACGGGTCGCCGGGCAGTTCCTCCGCGCGCTCCACCGTGGCGAGGTGGTTCCAGCACGCGGTCATGGTGAGGTCGTCGCTCACGAGCATGTAGCGACCGAGCACGTCGGACCACGCGACCACGCCGTCGAGCGCTTCGGCCAACCGCTTGATCGGTTCCAACCCCTTGTCCGGGGCGCGGCTCGCGTAACTCAGCGACAGGATCGTATCGCGCGCGAACACCGCGCGCGTGACGCGGCAGAACTCCGCCAGTTTCGCGATGTCCATGCCATGGAACTTGTCCACGCTGAGGCCGATTTTGCCGGAAAAACCGGCGGTGCGGAGGGCGCTCAGCACGGCTTCGGCGTGCTCCGCGTCGCGGTGCCAGACGCCGTTGGTCATCAACTTGTCGAACTTGAAGCCCAGTTGGGCGGCGCGGCGGGTGAGCGCGGCCAGGAACTCCGGGTACAGGAACGGTTCGCCGCCGGTGAAGCCGAGTGTGTCGATCCCGACCGCGTGCGCCTGTTCCAGAAAACGGAGCGCGGTGCCGATGTCGAGCCGGTCGGTCCACTCGATGGGCACGCAGCAGTGCGGGCACGCCAGGTTACACTGGTAAGTGCCTGCGAACGAAAGATAGTTGGGGCGGAACGTGCGCGTCCGTTGGCGCACTCGTCGCGTGTCGCCGCGGGTCAGTGGTGTGTGTCGGTCGGACACGGCGGCAATCGCTCTTCGGGTGTGATTCGTCTTGTTGTAGTGTAGCGGTGCGCGCGCGTGTTAGAGCGAGATGAACCGCTCGTCGTACTTGATCCTGTCCCCGCGCCCGGTAACGGGTTGTGCGGTCTGCCCCTGCCCGGCGGGTCGCGTGTAAGTAGATTTCTCCTTGTAGGCAGTTCGGGAAGGTGACAAAATCTGTGAGGCGCTGCGCCCCCGGATCGCTTGTCACCGCTCAGACCATTAGGAACCGCCATGCGTGGGTTCAAACTGCGGCTGCTGTCCACTGCGATGCTGGTCACGCTCGTGGCGTGGGTCGTCACCTGGAGCGGGCACCGCGCCGCGGGCCAGCCGGTGAAGCCCGGCCTGCCCGGTCAACCGGGACAGCCGAACCCCAAAGAGAAGAAGGAAGACCGCTCCGAACTGGACGAGCTGCTGCCGTTCGCCCCGCCCTACGAGCGCGACCACAAGCGCCGCCTCGAAGCCGTGCGCGACTACCTCGGCCTCAACGACAAAACGCAGATCCAGTGGAAGGAAGTCTGCCCGCTGCTCCAGCACATTCTGGACTCGAAGAGCGACTCGTTCTTCGACGTGAAGTACACGGTCGGCGACAAGGTGAAGATCAACCGCATCAGCGTGAAAACCGAGGCGAACCGCATCATCGCCACGTTCCCGCCGGAAGGGTTGCAGTTCTACCAGCAGCTCAACGGGGCCGACGCGACCAAACTTCTCGAAGACGCGGTCAAAGCCAACTACGACCTCGCCATGCTCTCCGACCTGTCGCAACGGTACTTCCACACGAAGTCCGGGGCCGAAGGGACGGTGCTGCTTGCCACCGTGCACCTCGAGCGCGGCAACTACCTCGAAGCCGCCTACGCCTTCGAGCGCCTGCTGCCGCGCAAGGACGTCGACGAGGTGATGACCCCGCGCACGCTGTTCAAGGCGTGCCTCGCGTTCCGACGGAGCGGCGACCCGCGGCACGGGGAACTGTACGAGAAGACTTACATCGCGCTTCGCAAG
>SXHE01000887.1 GCA_005773755.1 Planctomycetia bacterium | reverse complement strand
CCAGCCCGTTCATCGCGCCCTACGGCGGCGGGTACAACTACAACTTCGATCGTCGCTGGTAAGGCGCTCACGAGCGAACAACGAGGGCCGCGGGGCGAAACCCGCGGCCCTCTTCTTTTCGCCCCGGCACTACTTCGGGCGCTCCTTCACCTGAAAGTCCACGCCCTCGTTCTTGCCCGGTTTCACGTCGGCGGTCAGCGTCGTCTTCTCGTTGTACTCCGGACCGAGCATCGACTCGCGGGCCGCGTCGCCGAGCACCGGGTCGCGCTTCTTTGGCGGGCGCGAGGCGTTGATGCGCACCTTCTTCGCGCCGGGCAGGATCATCACCGTGTAAGCGCCGTCCTTGATCGGGGCCGCGGCCGGGGTCTTGCTCCCATCCGCCGACTCGAAGATGATCTCGCCCTCGGCTAACTTCTGGCCGTCTATCGTCACCGTGCCGGTCACCTCGGCCGGCCTCTCCCCGCCGCACCCGGCGAGCAGGGGGAGGGCCAGCACCAGTGCGGCCGTTCGTGTGCGGAACATGCGCGGCCTCCGGGTCAGTTGCTGGGGATGACTTCGCCACCCGACCGGCTGCCCATCCACAGCCACGTCGTCGGGGTGATCGAGTTGGTGATGAACCGCACGCTGCCGTCGGCCATGCACGCGTTCACGCCGTTGCTGTGCCGGCTGCGGGCCAGCGCGAAGTTGTTCCCAACGGACTGACTCCCGCACGGCGCACCCGGAATCGCGTTGCAGTAGCCCTGCACGTTGTCGCCGACGGTCGAGTTCGGCGGGTAGATCGTGGAGAACGAACTGCCCGTGTGGATCGAGTTCCACACCCGCCCGCGGATGTCGTGGCTGCTGCCCACGTCCGGCGAAACCAGAAGCTCGCTCACCATCACCGTGTTCGAGGTGCCGTCGCCGATGTCCGTCATGCGGGTCTTGGACCGCGCGTAAAAGATGCCGTCCAGGTTCGCGCCGTTGGTGTTGTTGGGGGTCGCGTACCCGCTGCCGTGGGCGACGACGTAGTTCGTGTGCGTGCCCTGCGAATTGCCCGGCACCGTGCCCAGCTTCGGACTGTTCGCGTCCGACGGGCACAGCAGCGTGTTGATGTGGATCGTGGCGAACGAGCCGAAGCAGGTGTGCGTCGGCGGGGCCGCGAGAAACGCCTGTACCTGACGGCCCATGTTGTCTTGTTCGACATACGGCAGGATGAACCCGACCCAGCAACTGCGGTCCCGATCGCGCACCTGTGGGTCGCCGTACCAGTTGCCGTAGTAGTACCCCTGTGGCTGCGACGGCGGCATCCCGCTGTTCGCGTCGTGGTACGAGTGCAGCGCGATGCCCAGTTGTTTCATGTTGTTGCTGCACTTCATGCGGGCGGCGGCCTCGCGCACCTTCTGCACCGCGGGCAACAGCAGGCCGATCAGGATCGCGATGATCGCGATCACCACCAGCAACTCAATCAGGGTGAACCCGCGCCGACTGGCGCGCGCGGACGATGGAGAAGACATTGGTGGCCCCAGATGAAAGAAGAGGACGGGGCGGGCGAGTTGATCCGAGTCTACCCGCGCGCGGGGATCGGGTAAAGCGCGAGTCACCGCACCTCGACCATCCGGCACTCGGACAGCATCACCTCGTCGTCTTCACCCACGAGAAGCAGCTTGCCGCCGACGCAGCGGGTGGGACCGTTGTCCGGACAGACGTGATCCGTTTCGCTCCCCAGTGCGAACTCGCCCTCCGCGCGGAACGAGGCCGGGTACACCAGCGGCAGGTGAACCTCGACCGCCGTGCCGTCGCGCAGAGTGAGCGCCGCAGGCCGGTACAGTTGGTCGAGCAGCACCGCGGCCGGGGCCAGCACCACCTTACGCACCGCTTCCCACGGCACCCACAAGTACTCGCCGCCGCGGAACGCTTCGAGTACGGAGCCGAACCGGTCGTCGGCGTCGCGCAGCCCGTCGAACTCGCGCCCGTCGATGAACCCGCGCAAGGCGGGGCACACCTTGTCGGCGGCGTCCACCGTGCGGACCGCATCGTCGGGCCGGGCGCGGCGCAGGAGCTGAACCGCGCGCCAGCGCCGGGTCGCGTGCTTCGGCGGCGGGTCGGGGAAGATGGTCGGCGCGCGGCCTTCGACCGAGCGCAGGCGCTCGGCCCGAAACAGCCGGTGCAGGCCGCGTGCGATCTCCGGCCAATCGGGATCGTCCGTATCAATGCGGTCGAGGTGGTCGGTCGCGTCGTCAAGGCGGCCGGCGAACGCGAGCAGGTCGATGAGCAACCGCCGCGCCGCCGGGTCCGCGTCTGCGGCCTCTTGGTGCGCGACCGCGTCGGCCAACCGGCCCTCGGCGAGCATGTCGTGAACGGTCATTCTGATAGCTTATCGTGTCAGGCGGCTCGCGCCACGGCCTCGACCGGCGCTTGCACCGGGACAACGTGCCCGCACAGCCGCGAGAGCGCGGCGACGGTCTGGAAGGCGTTCAGCGTCTGGATCAGTTCCGATTCGACCGCGAGCGCCGGGAAGCGCGGCTCCACATCGAGCGAGGGCTGCACGGTTGTGGGACCGACGCACACCACGCGCTCGCCATGCACGCGTGGCACAGATGCCAGCGCCTGCGTCGGCCACAGCCAGTGCGCGCACCCGGCGAAGCCGGCGGGCACCGAGCCGTCGGGTTGTAGCGCGGACGGGGTGAAGAGTTGAAACGGGGCCGGCAGCGCGGGCGCGAGCAGTCGGTACAATTGGGCCGCGTCCGCCGCGCCGCGCAGGTGGAGCCGCACGCCGGTGCGGTCGTGGGGCGTCAGCACGAGGAACACTTCGTCGTCCGGCACCGCGAGCAGTTCGGCCAGTTCGCGCGCGGCCGGGCAGCGCGGCGCGAGCGCGGTCGCGGCGTCGTTCAGGCCGGGTACGGCGCGGGCCACGCGGCGCACCTCGACCGCGCCCAGCAGCGCGGGCATCTCGGCGGCTACCATTGCGGTGATTTCGGCGAACGGATCGACCGGCGCGGGGCAGGCGGCTTCGAGTTGGGCCTGGCGTGCGGGGTCGAAGAAGAACGCGGCCGGCTCGTTCCAGTGGGACCGCTGCCGCGCGGCGCGGACCAGCGCGGCACACAATCGCGAGAGGCGCGGGCGCGCCGAATACGCGCCACCGGGGGGGCTTGTCGGTACAGGTGGGGGGGCGAGCGCGGCCGCGCGGCGGTCGAACAGGTCGGGCATCGGCGCGTCCTCCTTGACGGGCAGCCCGGATTAGACGCGGCACGGGGCGCGCTTTCAAGCCGAACTGCGCAACCCGCTCGCCCAACTTCGCTGCTACTTCTTCTTGAACGTACTCACGAGGCCCTTTTGCAGGCTGGGATGTTCGAGCTCGTGGCCGTCGAACGCGACGGCCACGATGCGCACCGGCGCGCCGGCGGCTTCGAGCCGGAGCCACAAGCCCTTCGTGCCGGACAACCCCAGCACCGTGAACTTGCCGTTGGCGGTGGCCCCGTTCGGACCGGTCAGCTTCGCGGTGAAGGTGCCGGTCGCGGTGTAGGTCAGTTCCTCGGTCGCACCGTCGCCCAGGTCCGCGGTCCAGGTGCCCGCAAGCGCGGTCTTGTACTTCTCGGTCAGCACGAGCGCGGTCTTGGCGTCGGGCACGCCGCCACCGCCGAGCAACCCGCCGAACGGGTCGATGGGGATGTTCGGCCCCTTTGGGTTTGCTTCCTTCGGCATCGGAATCGGCGGCATCGGGTCTTTCGGCTTGACCGGCGCGGGCGGCGGGGGCGGCGGCGGGTTCGCCCCTTTACCTTTACCTTTGGGGTTCGGGTTGGGGTTGATACCGATCTCCGGCCCTTTGAGGAGCGGCGGCGGGGTGCCGTCGCCGTCGCCGTCGCGCGCGGCGTTGTTGGCCGCGTCCGCCTCGCGCTCCTTCTTCTTCTTCTCGTACAGGAAGTAGCCGAGCACGAGCATGATGACAACCAGAACGCCGAGCACCGCGTACCGAGCCGGCGAGTTCTTGTAGGAGCGCGTCGGCTTCTCGTCGTCGTCGTAGTCGTCGTTGCCCTTCTTCTTTTTCTTTGTGACCGGGGCGTCGTCGTCGTCTTCGTCGGCGGGCGAACCGGCCTTCTCCGGTTCCTCGACGGTGAAGTCCGTTTCGCACTTCGGGCAACTGACAGCTTGCCCCACGGTGAACCCGGTGGGCGACTTCAACCCGGCGTTACACTCCGGGCACTTGACCTTGAGAAGAGCCACGGCAGCACTCCGATATGAGGGGAATCTAGTTCTGTACCCCGAAAGCGCGCCCAGGGTGCGCTCGCAAAGCCTCGCGACCCTGGGCTATTGAATACAACCCCTTCGGGGTAAACACAAAGACTTTACTTCGCAACCTTCGTCTCTTCCGCGGACGTGAGCGAGAAGTAGAACCCGTGTGGGATGTTCCCGTTGGCGACCTTGAGCAGCACGGTGTTCTTGCCCTTCGTCAGCTTCACCGCGATCTTGTTCGCCTCCGGTGCGGCGGCCTTCGTTTCGCGCGTGACGAATACTTCCTTGCCGTTGATCCACAGCCGCGCGCCGTCGTCCGGCCCCAGCAGCACTTCGCCCGCCTGATCCGAAGGCGAGTCGATCTCGGCGTACATGTAGCTCGCGGAGTTGTTGGCCTTGTCGCCGTGCAGCGCCGCGAGGTCGAAATAGCCCTTCCCGTCGGGGCGGATCGATTTCCAAGCAATCGCGGGCTTGCCGGGATTCAGGAACACGGTTTCCGGGTCGAACTGATTCCCCTCAGGCCCGAACTTGGTGTCGAGCGCCTTGTCCATGCTTTCCGCGGCGAACGGGCCGGCGATGCGGAACGTGTCCGGCGTCAGCGCCGCGAGCTTCAGCGTTTCGAGGTACGCGACGAGGTCGATCAGCTCGTCCTCGGTCAGCGCCGCGATCACGTCCTCCGGCATGATGGACACCTTCAGCTTGCGGACCTCGCCTTCGATCTCCTTCTTGGGGATGACAAAGTCCTTGCCGTTGGCGTCGCGGATCGTGATCGCGTCCGGCGTGTCGCCGACCAGAAGCCCGGTCACGGTCACGTCGCTGGTCGTCTTCACCTGATGTTGGAGGTACTGGTCGGCGATGGCCTTCGACGGGATCAGCAGCGACTCGTACAGCGCTTCGCGCGCGCTTTTTTTGCCGACCATGCTCAGGTCGGGGCCGACCTGACCGCCGACGCCGCGGACCATGTGGCACTTGGCGCACTGCGCCGCGCCCGCGAGGCTGGCGTTCCACACCAGCTTGCCGCGGGCCGAGTCGCCGCTGCGCTTCGCGAGTTCGCCGATTGGCGGCAGGTTCTTGGGGTTCAGTTTGCCCGGTGCCGGGAAGAGCAAGAGCGCCCGGTTCCGCTCGCCCTGGAACGGCGAGTTGCGGAGCAACTGGCCCGCTTGCGCGACGTGTTGCTTGGGCAGTTCGCCTTTCTGGTGCGTGTCGAGCAACCAGACGGTGCCGGGTCGCGTGCCGGCGAGCGCGGAGAGAATCGCCGGGAAAAGCCCCTCCGGTTCGTTGTCGTCCTTCATGATCTTCTTCTGGAGCGCGTTCAGTGCGAGCTTGCTGACCTCGTCGTTCCCCTGACCCGTGATCAGCATCCCAAGTGCGGTGGCCGCATTCGGGGCGAGTGGGTGTTTTCGTTCGCACATCACTCCGTTCAGTGTTTCGACTGCCGTGCTGGTGCGTAACCGGCCGAGTGTCCCAACTGCCTCTTTGCGTATCTCGGTGGGAGTTTGCTTCTTCTCGACCAGTTCACTGACTGCCTGAGCATGGTCCACAGCGCCAGCAGCCGCGATTAGTTGCAGCCCAACCGATTGCGATTGGTCGTCTTTCAGAAGCGTGTCGATGGCCGAACTGAGTTCTTTGCTGCCTTGCAGCCCCTTCCACTTGGTGCCGAGGACCATGTTGAGGCTGCCGATGGCGCGGCTCTTCATCTCCGGGGCCGCGTCCGACTTGAGCACGGCGAGCATCGTCTTGCCGGCCTCGATGTCGTCGTTGGCGGCGATGATGTCCACGACGCGCGCCTTCTGCGCCGCGGTGAGTTTGGTGTCGGCGAGCAGCTTGCCGAGTCGCGGGAGCACGGACTTGGGCCGCAGTTCCCACACGAGGTCCGCGACCTTGTCGTTCCACTCCGGGAAGTGCTTGTCGAACTCCGCGAGGATCGCATCGCGCCGCGCCGGGTCGGTCCCGCACGCGATGTTCAGCGCCGCGCGGTAGAAGATGTCCTGGCCGTCGTAGAGCTTGGCGAGAGCGTAGAACAACGTGATGGCTTCTTTCGCGGGTGCGATCCGCGTGTTCACAAGCAACTCACGTCGTGTCGCAGCGGCCATCGACGCGATCACCTTCTCATCCTTCTCAGAAAAGAACTCTGCCGCATACTTTCGTTCAAACATCTCCTGCGCGCGAATCGCTAGCTGTTGATACTCGCCGCTCGGAATGCTGAGAAGGTTCTTCGCGAAGGTAGCCATTTCATCCGAATCTTTGCCCTGCCTGACGCGACAGAGTTGCCACAAAACTCGTGCCGTCGCTTCGCGATTATCACTTCCCTTCACCGCGCCGATGAGGTCGGGAAGTGACTTGAAGGCGTTCGCGGGAGTGATCGAGGTCATTGCCAGTGCCCGCGTCGCCTGACACGGGTTCGCGAGCGCCGCCAATACGCCTTCCTTCGTATCCAGCTTCACCTCGGGCACCTTGTACCCCTTGTGGCCCTTCGGTGTGATGCGGTAGATGCGGCCGTCGGTGGGGTCGCCCATGCCGTGGCCGCCGACGCCGCGGTCGTACCAGTCGGCCACGATGATGCTGCCGTCCGGAGCGACGCACACGTCGCTGGGCCGGAACCAGTTGTCGGTGCTCGTCAGCAGCACTTCTTTTTCGAGCGTATAGCCCGCGCCCTTCGGCGTCGGGTGGAACCAGCGCACCTCGCGCGGGCCGGCGTCGCAGTGCAACAGCGACCCGCGATACTTCTTGTCGAACATGGACCCTTCGTAGAAGGTGATGCCCGTGGGCGATCCGAAGCCCGTGCGCATCGTCTTGTGGACGATGCCGGGTTGCTCCTCGTGCCAGTGCGTCTGCCCCGCGCCGCGCGGGCCGTAGCCGTAGTTGCCGCCCGGCATCACGAAGCAGATGCGCGTCTGCTGGTTGCCGTCGTCGTCGTTGTCACTTAGCCACACCTCGCCGAAGCTGTTCACGCTTGCTTCGTAGTTGTTGCGGAAGTTTTGCTCGATCAGTTCGAGGTTGGTGCCGTCCATGTCGCAGCGCCAGACGGTGCCCTTCTGCACGTCACTTGTGTTGCTCGTCCACTTCTTGCCCTTGCCGTCGCTGGATTGCAGGCCGTTCACGCCGCTGTCGCCGACGGTGAAGTACAGCTTCCCGTCCGGCCCGATGTTGATGCCGTGGACGCCGTGGTCGTGGTCGAACCCGCCGAACCCGGTGAGGAACTTCTTCGGCGGGCCGTCGGCCTTCAGGTCGCCGTCCTTGTCCTCGAACACGAGGATGTCCGGCGACTGGCACACGAACACCCGCTGGCCCTTCCCGTCCGGGTACGGCGAGACACACACGCCGAGCGGCCCGTAAATCTCCGGCCCCTGGTAGAACGTGACCGCCTTGCTCGCCTTGCCCTCGCCCTTCTCGTCGATCAGAACCTGAATGCGGTCGCCTTCCTTGCGGATGATCGGCCGGCCGAAGCCCTTCCGCCGGTAGTTCACGGCCTCCGCGACCCATACGCGCCCTTTGTGGTCCACGTCGATGCTGGTGGGGTTGATGAGCATCGGCTCGGCGGCGAACAGCTCCACCTGGAAGCCGTCCGCGACCTTGAGCGCCTTGAGCGCCTCGTCCGGGGTGAGCGGCCCGCCCTGCTTGGGCTTGGGCTGAGCGTCCGCGAGCGAGGCGCACGCGAGGAGAGCGAGGAATGCAACGAGCCGGCGCATTGGGGAGGCTCCGTGGGGAGGCAGGTGAGTTGGATACACGGTATCATCTCGGCCCCGGCGGGGCGAGTGGTAGTACGATGTTGAACTTCGCCGGCGGCTGCTCGATCACATACCCGCAGACCCATGAGGACAGGAGCCAGTTGCACAGCAGGGCGAGAAACAACAGGGCGGCGTACCCCCACGTGGCCCACGTCCGCCGCTCCGCGGAGGCGGTCAGATACCAGGAGATCGGCGCGAGCAGCATGAGGATGACGATGGGGATGAACCGGGTGGGCACGCGCATCCGGTCGAACAACGGGGCGTACTCGCGCAGCGCCCAGTATGGGGTGCCGGAGATCGCCGGCAGCATACAGAGGGTGGCCACGCACATGGTGACCAGCGCCGCGGCGACGGCCGGCGACCGGTTGCTGCAGCACCAGCGGCCGGCCAGAACGCCCAGCGCGAACAGCCCGACCCCGACGAACAGCGTCGGGTGCGCGGGATCGAACAGTTCACCGAGGTGGTTCCAGGTGAACGACGGGCCGGGCACGTCGAACCGGCCCGGCATCGCGCCCATGCGCGGGAACAGGTACGCGCCGGCGACCGCCAGCGCCACCGCGACCGCGACCGTGCCGCGCAGGGCCAGCCCCAACAGCTGTGGCCGCGGGCGCGGCGCGACACACCAGTGCGTTACCGCGAACAGCGGAAGCGCGACGTACGCCAGGTACAGCGCGAACGACGGCGACGAGAGCAGTTGTAACCCCATCGCCAGGCCCAGCCCGACCGCCGGCCACCACCCCGCGCCCGCGCGGACGGTCGCCAGTAGCCCCCAGAACGTGAACGCGATCCACTGCACCTGCACGTCATTCATGTGCCCCATGTGCTGCGAGTACAGCACGAAGTTGGGGGCCATGTACCCGACCGCGGCGATCGCCGCCACCGGCCCGGCCGCGCCGCCCGAACGCATCAGCCCGAACGCGGCGACCCCGTTCAGGAACACCGCGACCAGGGTGAACACGTTGATGACCCGGATCGGCGGCCACCCGGTCGCCCACTGGAGCAGGCCACCGGGAACGAGAAACGTAATCGGACAGTCGAAGTCCGAGAGCGGGAAGTAGACCGTGCCGCGCTTGACCGCCTCGGTCGAGGTGGTCAGGTGAAACGAGAACGCGAGGGTGTCGTTCGCGGTCATCACGCCCGCGTACCGGAGCGTCGACGGTTCCGGAGCGGGCCGCTGGGTATTGAGGTCGCGCACGGTGCGCCAGTTCAACAGCACCGTGGCCGCCGCGAACAGAACGAGTGCCGGCACCCAAACGCGCAACACGCACAGCACGCGCAGCGGTCGGGGCGGGGCCAAAGGCTCGGTCATCGGAGAAGGTTCCACGAAGCGGCTGAACGGCGGGTCGCGGTTGTTTTGGTTATGCGTTCGCCCAGACTCGGCCAGAGCAGCCGGCGCGGCGCGCCCCGCGGCGTGCCGTTTTTTCCGCGCCCGCGCAAGAACCGGATAGCGGCCCCTTCGCACTTCGCGGTAACGTGCCCCCATGCCGACCGCGCCCGATGCCGCCACCGTTTCGCTCGTCGCCGACCTGTGCGACCACATCCGCGCGCACCTGGACGGGCCGCTCACGCTCGCGGCGCTGGGGCGACAGGCCGGGATGAGCCCGGCGCACCTGCAACGGGTGTTCGCGCGCGTGGTGGGCGTCAGCCCGCGCCGGTTCGCCGACGCCTGCCGCCTCGACCGGCTCAAGGGCCGACTCAAAGAAAGGGAAACCGTGACCACCGCCATGACCGCCGCCGGGTACGGGTCGAGCAGCCGCCTCTACGAGCGCGCGACCGACCAACTCGGCATGACGCCGGGCCAGTACCAGAAGGGCGGGCCGGTGGCGATCCGGTTCGCCACCGCGAAGTGCCCCGTTGGGCGCGTGCTGCTGGCCGCGACCGCGAAGGGCATCTGCTGGCTCAGCTTCGGCGACACGGACACGGAGCTGGAAGCGGCGCTGCGGGCCGAGTTCCCGAAGGCGACCGTCGCGCGCGGCCGGGCCGACCTGAAGCCGTGGATGGACGAACTGGCGCGCCACTTCGCCGGCGAGCAACCGCACCTCGACCTGCCGCTCGACGTGCGCGCGACCGCGTTCCAGCGCCGCGTCTGGGACGCGCTACTGGCGATTCCTTACGGCGAAACGCGCTCGTACAAGCAGGTCGCGGAAGCGATCGGCGCGCCGACCGCGGTGCGGGCCGTGGCCCGTGCGTGCGCGACCAACCCGGTCGCGGTGATCGTGCCGTGTCACCGGGTCATCGGCAGCAACGGCGCGCTCACCGGTTACGCCGGCGGCCTGCACCGGAAGAAGAAATTGCTTGAGGGCGAGACGCGACCGTAGGTTTTTCGATTGCAGATTGGTGATTGACGATCGAAGGCCAGTGAACCCGACTCACGCGCCGCTGTCATTCAAACTGCAATCGTACATCTGCAATCGAAAATCCCATGCAAAGAGACGACAACCTGCCGCCGAACTTCCTCATCCCGGTCGGGTCGCAGGTGGTGCTGCGGTACGACCGGCGCGTGCCCGGCACCGACGCCACCAAGCCCGCGGGCACCGTGGGCGAGATCGTCGAAGCGCCCGCGTCTAACGACCGCTCGTACCTCGTGCGGTTCCTCGACGGGGCCGCGTTCCGGCTAAAGTTCGGCGAGCTGCTCGTGCGGCGCGGCGACCACAGCGTGGAGGCGAGCGCGACCGCGGGGCCGGACGTGTCGCCGTTCGTGGTGTACCGGGTGATGGTCGGGTCGCAGGCGTTCGGCCTCGCGACGGAAGCGTCCGACGAGGACCGGCGCGGCGTGTTCCTCCCGCCGGCCGAGTGGCACTGGGCGCTCACCAAGCCGCCGGAGCAGGTCGAGTTCTTCGCCGACGGCGTGGAAGAGGTGGATTGGGAGATCGAGAAGTTCGTGCGGCTCGCGCTCCAGGCGAACCCCAACATCCTCGAAACGCTCTGGTCCCCTGCGGTGCTGCACTCGGACGAGACCGGCGACGCGCTCCGCGCGCTGCGCCCGGCGTTCCTGTCGCGGCACCTGTACCGGACCTACAGCGGGTACGTGCTGTCGCAGTTCCGGCTGATGAAGAAGGGGTTCGCGACTAACCGGCACTACAAGCCGAAGCACGCGATGCACCTGATCCGCCTGTTGCACAGCGGGATTCACGCGCTGCGCGAGGGCGACATCCGGGTGGACGTGGGCGAGCACCGCGACGAACTGCTCGCGATCCGCCGGGGCGAGGTCGCGTTCGACGCGGTCGAGGCGCGGGCGCTGGAACTGGACCGCGTGTTCCAGGAGGCGTTCGCGACAACGAAGCTGCCGGAGAAGCCCGACACCGAGCGGGCCAACCGGTTCCTGATCGACGCGCGCCGGCGCAGGGCCGGCGAACGGCCGACGTAAACCGGCCGGTGGAGGCTGACATGACCATCACCCACGATCTCGACCTGCCCGCGCTCGGCGCGTGGGGCAACGCGCGCGTCCCCGGCGCGCTGTTCTGGACCGTCAGCGGGTCGCACCTGTACGGGTTCCCGTCGGTCGACAGCGACATCGACTTGCGCGGGTGCTACCTCGCGCCGCTCCGCGCGCTCGTCGGCCTGCGCCACCCGAACGAGACGCTCGAACCGAAGGGCGAGTTCAACGGCGTCGAAACCGAAGCCGTGAGCCACGAGGTCGGGAAGTACCTGCGGCTGGCGTGCAAGCACAACGGGTACGTGCTCGAACAGATCTTCTCGCCGCTGGTCGCCCACGGCGCGGAGTTCCTCGCGCGCTTGCGCCCGCTGGCGCAGAAGTGCGTGACGCGGCACTGCTACAACCACTACCGCGGGTTCTTTCACACGCAGCGGAAGCTGTTCGACAAGGAACCGGTGAAGCGCGCGAAGACGCTGCTGTACGCCTACCGCGTGGCCCTAACCGGCGTTCACCTGCTGGAAACGGGCGAGGTGCAGCAGCACCTGCCGACGCTGAACGAGCGGTTCCGGCTGCCGTTCATCGCGGACCTGATCGCGCGCAAGGCGAGCGCCGAGTTCGGCACGCTCACCGCGCTCGACGTGAGTTTTCACACGGAGCAGCTCGACGCCTGGGAAGCGCGACTGGACGCCGCGTTCGCGGCGAGCACGCTGCCGACCGAGCCGCCGGTGGAGGAGCTAAACGAGTTCCTGGTGGCGCTGCGGCTGCCGGGGTAGCCGCAGGCGACCGGGTTACGCGCTCGGCTTCTTACCTTTTGTCGTCTCGTCCTCGTAGGCGTTCACGATGCGCGTGACCAGCGGGTTGCGCACGATGTCGGACTGATCCAGGTACACGATCGACAGCCCTTCCACGTCGCGCAAGCGCTGCACCGCGTCCGCGAGGCCGCTCTTCACGGTG
>SXHE01000886.1 GCA_005773755.1 Planctomycetia bacterium | reverse complement strand
GTGCGATCGAGGCCGAGTATCGCACTTGGCGATCCCGATCGTTGAGCGCCGCGACCAGAAATTCGGCAACTTCCGGTCGCCCGCTTCGGCTCAGCGCCTCGACGGAACGCCGCCAGACCAGCGCATCGGCATCGAGCCGGTGCGAGTAGCGCGT
Organism: Planctomycetia bacterium; assembly: GCA_005773755.1. Lineage (GTDB taxonomy): Bacteria > Planctomycetota > Planctomycetia > Gemmatales > Gemmataceae > Gemmata. The sequence goes on along the minus strand of SXHE01000886.1, from coordinate 2,679 downwards.
ACCTCATTGCCCGTTGGACGTCGGTCAAGGCGGTGGGAGCGGATTCCGCTGGGACCCCGGGCCGCACCACCCGTTTGACCGGAAAACCGCCAAGGCGGGCAGTCCGAGGCCGGGGCCGGCGAGGCGAGAGTACGAAGCCCGGCGAACCCGTCGTGGAGAACCAACGCGCACATCGGCGTGCTTTCGGAGGCGGTCAGGTGAGTCCGGGAATTGGCTCGCCCTGCTCGACGCGGCGTAGCAGGTCGGCCCGGATGTTCGGGAACAGCCGCAACTTCGTCGAGTCGAGCAGGGTCCGCAGCACGGTGGAGATCAGGTCCGCGGTCGTCACCGGCGTCGTAACCGGGCGACCGCCCTCGTGGTCCGATTTTCCGATCACCTGGCTCATCTTGAACCCGCCGCCGGCGAGAAGCAGCGGGGCCAGAGTGGGCCAGTGGTCGCGCCCGCCCTTCGGGTTGATCTTCGGCGTCACGCCTCCGCGACACTCCCCTTGAGCCGCCAGCCACGCCGAATCGCAGGAACGCGCGCCGCGAACAGCCCCCGGAGTCGCCCGGTCGGATTGTGAACATCGTTACTCGCTCCGGCGTCGGGGTGTTACTTGCGGCGCAGGTCCCAGCAGTAGATGCCGTCGGCCCCGCGGAGGTACCGGTGGCCCGACACGACCGGGTGGCTGATCGGCATCTCGTAGCCGGTCGCGTCGTAGTGCGGGGTGTTCCACGGCTTGCCCATCGGCTTGAACGTGTCGGCCGTGGTGCCGAGCATGAGCACGTCGTGGATGCTCCCGTGCTGACTGTCCGGCTCGTGGAAGAACCGCCCCTCGGCACAGTACCCGTGGCTCTCCTGGTCGGTCTTCGCCCCCTCGAACTTCGCCAGCACCTTGCCGGTGGTCACGTCGAGCACCGCCGTGCCGGCCTTCGTGCGGACGAACGCGCGGTCCTTCCACACGGGCAGCCCGCTCATCCCGCCGCTCACGAACCCGACCTTCTCCTCGCCGTTGTGCTCCCACAGCTTCTTCGCGCCGGTCGGCGTGATCTTCCAGCCGCTCGCGCGGCCCAGCAGCTTCTCGTCGCCCGGCCCCATCGGTTCCTTGCCGGCGTTCAAGAAGAGAATGTCGCCCGCGACCGACAGCGTCGATTCCTGCCGGCCGGTGTCGAGCGTCCAGCGGTCCTTGCCGGTGAGCGGGTCGAGGCAGCGGACCTTGCCGTCGATGTTCCCGCACAGGACCGACTCTCCGCCCGCGTGAACCCAGCGCGTCGGGGTGGCGTGGTGGGCGAGGCACTTCGGCACTTGCCAGAGTTTCTTGCCGGTGACGCCGTCGAACCCGATCAGCCCGCCCTGGAAGTCCGGGCACACCCACACCCCCGCAGCGAACGTCGAGCCGTGGCAGTGCCCGCGGTTGATCCCGCCGAACGACTTCTTTTCAGCCAGTCCCTTCTTCTTGATGTCTTCGAGTTTCGTGTATTCGGCCCCGAGGTCGCCATCCCACACGAGCTTGCCGGTCGCGGCGTCGAGGCAGTACACCCGGCACGTCGAGCCGATCGCATACACCCGACCGCCGAACACGGCGCCGGTGTGGTTGGTGATGATGCTCTTGTGGTCGGTCCAGTTCAGCCCCTTGTCCTTGAACACCTGCTTCCACAGCGTCTTGCCGGTCGCGACGTCCACGCACAGCACCACGTCGTCGGCCGACACGCGCCAGTAGTCCGGAGTCCAGGTGCCCGGCCCCAGGTCGCGCTTCTTCTGCTCCGCCGCGTCCACGACCTCGCCACTCGGGACGAAGTAACTGGCGAACACCTTCCCGTCCGCGACGAGCAGGCTGCTCGCCCCGCCGCCGGGCAACGGGATGCCGCCACCGGAAGTCGCCTCGCCGCCAGCCGCGAGCGGAATCTTGATGGGCTTGAAGTCCTTGAGCGAGATGCCGTGCCAGCCGTGACCACCGTACCGCGGGCTTTGCGCGGCGCCGGGTGGCGTCGGCTCCTGGCTCTTCCACACCAGTCGGGCGTCCTTCAGGTCATCGACGAGCGTGAGCCCGCAGTCGGTGGCGCTGAAGTTCCCGTTCGGCCCCTGGTAGCACGGCCACGACGGGGCGTCCGCGGCGCGGGCGGAGAGCGGGAGAATCACGGCGAGGGCGACGAGAAGCAACTTCAGCGTCGTCATTTCTTCGCCTCCACCGTTCGCCGCAGGATCCACATGTTGCGGTTGCCGTCGGAACCGAAGTGGGGCGGAGGTTGGCGGAGTTCCGGCTTGTCTACCGCGTCTTTCGGCCACCCACCCTCCCAGTAAACGATCATGAGCAGGTCGTCGCCGTAAAACGTGTAAAGGCTCGGCGACCGGCCCTGGTTCCCTTCGATCCCGCTGCGGAACCCGAGGTCGATCCGACCTCGCTCCGCCGTCGGCTCAGCCAGCTTCCATGTGCCGTCCATGCTCGGCTTGGCGTCCGCCTTGTAGGTTCCGCGTTTGAAGAAGTCCGTCGCGGTGAACTCGACGTTACCACCGGGGCGGGTGCGGGCACAGTTCGCGTCGTCGAGTTCGCCCAGAACGGCCCACTTGCCGACGAACCGCTTCGCGTCGGCCGCCGGATCGGGTTTCTGGGCTGCCGGCACCGCCTTCCGCTGGCAGATGAAGATCACGTCCGACGGAGCGGCCCCGCTGTAGGTGCCGTTGCGGTTGCCCTTGTACTCG